>JAIECC010000149.1 GCA_029068665.1 Lachnospiraceae bacterium | reverse complement strand
ATCCAGTGCCATCAGCATAATCGGCCAGTAAATAGTATGGAACCGGAGAATATCCTTTCCGATCAGGTGCAGGTCTGCCGGCCAGTATTTCTTAAATAACGGATCGTTCTTTCCGTCTACATCATATCCCAGTCCGGTAATATAATTCGTCAATGCATCAATCCACACGTAAATAACATGCTTGTCATCAAAGTCCACCGGAATTCCCCATTTAAATGAAGTACGGGACACGCATAAGTCCTGTAAGCCCGGAAGGAGGAAATTATTCATCATTTCATTTTTCCGCGCCTCCGGCTGAATGAATTCCGGATGGGAGTTGATATGCTGAATCAACTTATCTGCGTATTTGCTCAGCTTAAAGAAGTATGCCTCCTCCTTCGCCGGCTGACACTCTCTGCCACAGTCCGGACATTTTCCATCAATCAGCTGGGAGCTGGTAAAGAAGGATTCACATGGGGTACAATACATTCCTTCATATTCACCCTTATAGATATCCCCCTTATCATACAGCTTCTTGAAAATCTTCTGTACCTGCTTTTCATGATCTGCATCTGTGGTACGAATAAACTTATCGTAAGAGGTATTCATCAAATCCCAAATCCGATGAATCTCACCTGCGGTCTGATCTACAAATTCCTTTGGTGTGATACCGGCTTCTTCTGCCTTTTCTTCAATCTTCTGTCCATGCTCATCCGTACCGGTCTGGAACCGGACATCATAGCCTAAGAATCTCTTGTAACGGGCAATACTGTCTGCCAGTACGATTTCATAGGTATTCCCGATGTGAGGCTTACCTGATGTGTACGCAATTGCGGTTGTAATGTAATACGGTTTTTTTGCCATTTCCCTTCTCCTTTTAAAAACAAAACTCGCCTTTAAGAAACATCTTAAAGACGAGTATAATCCCGTGGTACCACTTTAATTCTCTGACACCTCACGATGCCAGACTCAGGAACTGCAGCAACAGTTCTGCACTATAATGGGTGCTCCCATCAGACGCTAACCAACGGCTCACGCCTAATGCTCCAAGACCATCTTCCATAAGATCTTCATTCTCTGTTCTCAGCCTGCCAGATTCTCTGTAAATGTCCTTCTTATGTACTCTTCTCTTCATCGCATATACTTATGTACGCAGTCTTCATTTCCTGCAAACTCTGCGTTTCTTGAATCTAAGTATACCTGTCTGGATTTATAGTGTCAAGAACCCTTTTTGAATTTTTCTACTCTACATATGGATTATTTACCACATACATCGTGTCAATGATATACTCAGCCTTTTTTTTACCGTCAAACAATGCATAATAGGTATCATTGTCACTATCACCACTGAGCCCGATTGTATATCTGGCCTGCCCAAGTCGAATGTATGAACCCAAAGGACAATCACCAAATGCATCCAACTCACTTATTGCTTCTCCATCACTTGTATATTCATAATCACTGGAATATAGTGAAAAAAACTCATCCTCTTTATTTACAGGGTCTCCCCATACGACAATTGCATTTCGGATATCTCTTCCCATACCAACCTCTTTGGTCAGCCAAAGCTGTGAATGGATATTATATGTATGATAAATAAAATCTCCTCCATCGCTTTGCCAACGAGATGCCCACATATGCATATAAAATGATACAACCTGAGCATCTGAACTGGATAGTTCAGCATCCGCCATTGGGTCCGCACTGTTTATTACCTTTATGGAAAATTCCTCTGGTAGCTCCTGATTCTCTACCGGCCGCTCGAATTTAACTTCTGTATATGCATATCTACGCGGGTCGCCTTCTTCATAATTTTCATCTGATGACCAAACACGTATGTGATCTTCGTTTACACTCCAGCCAAGTCCTTCTGCCTTTGCCAGGAATTCACTGTATGACATTGGAAACGTAAAGGTTTCTCCTTCCATATAGAAACCTATATTATCCGGTCCGAAATCAAGCCCCTCCGGTCCCTCCGGAAGACCATCTACGATTTCCAGTTCTGTTGACTCTTCTTCCGTATCCGGCTCCTGGGTATCTTCATCTGTATCATTCTCAGTATTCTCAGTCAGCGTTTCATCTTTTGTTGCCTCTGTATCCGGCGGAGTTAGTATTTCTTTCTTACACGCTGTCAAACTAAATATAAAAATACCTGTAATTAAAAAAATCCAAAAACGTCGTTTCATT
>JAIECC010000148.1 GCA_029068665.1 Lachnospiraceae bacterium | reverse complement strand
TTATAACACAAATTTATGGAAGTACATAGTGATTTTATTGATTTTATGGAGGGAATCGAATAAACTTGTGTACAGGATTATTATTTCTTTGGATAGGAATATATTTTGTAGTTATGCAGACTATATTTTGCAAGAGAAGAGTATGGGGAGAATATCTGTGGTATATGGAGAGGAAGAACAAATGTTCACTTTTCTCTGTACTTTTTTAGTGGATAGTGCTATACTGTTTAATAACAGATTGCGAAAGACTGCTTTGAAATAGGGTAAGAAAGGGATGGGAAATTAAAAAGGAGGAAGCTTTCATGGATCATTTTAAATTACATGCCCCATACCAACCCACCGGGGATCAGCCACAGGCGATTGAAGCACTGGTCAAAGGCTTTCAGGAAGGCAACCAGTTCCAGACACTTCTCGGTGTCACGGGCTCTGGTAAGACCTTTACTATGGCGAATGTTATCCAGCAATTAAATAAACCAACCCTTGTTATAGCACATAATAAGACTTTGGCGGCTCAGCTCTATAGCGAGTTTAAGGAATTTTTTCCGGAAAATGCGGTGGAATACTTTGTGTCCTATTATGATTATTATCAACCGGAGGCTTATGTGCCGTCCACAGATACTTATATAGCCAAGGATTCAGCAGTAAATGATGAAATAGATAAGCTGCGGCATAGTGCTACGGCAGCACTGATTGAACGTCGGGATGTCATAGTGGTTTCTTCCGTATCCTGTATCTATGGTATCGGTGATCCGGATGACTATCGGGAGATGATGATATCCCTTCGCCCCGGCATGAATAAGGATCGGGATGATGTGATCCGGGAGCTGATTAATATACAGTATGTACGAAATGATATGGACTTTAAACGGGGCACCTTCCGGGTGAAAGGTGATGTGTTAGAGATTATTCCGGTCAGTACCTTTGAGGATGCGGTCCGGATTGAATTCTTCGGAGATGAAATTGACCGGATTACGGAATTTGATCCTCTGACCGGAGAGATTCACCGCTCTTTGAATTTCACCTGTATTTTTCCTGCATCCCACTATGTGGTAGCAAAGGAAAAGATGAATCATGCCATTGCGGAAATTGAGACAGAGCTGGCAGAGCGGGTAAAATATTTTAAAGAACGGGAAAAACTAATTGAAGCACAGCGGATTGCAGAGCGGACGAATTTCGATATGGAAATGCTGCGGGAGACAGGCTTCTGCTCTGGAATTGAGAATTACTCCAGACCATTAGCCGGTTTGGAGCCTGGTGCCACACCGAATACCCTGTTGGAATTTTTTAAAGATGACTTTTTAATGATTATTGATGAATCTCATATTACAGTACCACAGATACGAGGAATGTATTCCGGTGACCGTTCCAGAAAATCTACTCTGGTGGACTATGGCTTCCGCCTGCCTTCGGCACTGGACAACCGCCCGTTGAATTTTGAAGAATTCGAGACGAAAATTGATCAGCTGTTATTTGTATCGGCTACCCCTTCCGTATACGAGGCGGACCATGAAATGATGCGGGTAGAACAAATTATCCGTCCTACCGGATTGCTGGATCCGGTGATTGATGTGCGGCCGGTAGAGGGACAGATTGATGATCTGATTTCAGAAGTAAATAAAGAAGTGGAACAAGGACATAAGATTCTGGTTACCACCCTGACAAAGCGGATGGCAGAGGATTTGACCGATTACATGCGGGATGTGGGAATTAAGGTAAAATATTTGCATTCCGATATTGATACGCTAGAGCGAATCGAGATCGTGCGGGATTTGCGGTTAGGTATCTTTGATGTTCTGGTGGGAATTAATCTTTTGCGGGAAGGTCTGGATATACCGGAGATTACTTTGGTGGCAATTCTGGATGCGGATAAAGAAGGGTTCCTTCGTTCAGAAACCTCACTGATTCAGACTATCGGACGTGCTGCCCGAAACAACGAAGGACATGTTATCATGTATGCAGATACCATGACTCAGTCTATGCAGGTGGCAATTTCCGAGACCAACCGCCGCCGGGAAATCCAGGATGCATATAATCAGGAGCATGGTATTGTACCACAGACCATTGTAAAGGAAATCCGGGATATCATCAGCAATGAGAATAACTTAGAAGAACTGCCGGAGGCTTCCAAGGATGCAGAATCCATGACCAGAAAGGAATTGGAAGAAGCCATTGCTCAAAAGACCAAGAAGATGAATCAGGCAGCAGCTGAGTTGAATTTTGAGATGGCGGCTATACTCCGTGACGAGTTGAAAGAGTTAAAAATCACATTACGGGATATTGATGACTGAAATGATGTGGAAAAGAAAGAGAAATAGATGAACAAATATAGAAGGATGAGATAGCAGGAGAATTTGAAAATGGCAGATAAGAAAGAGTATATTAAGATACGAGGAGCAAATGAGCATAATCTAAAACATATTGACATTGATATACCTAGAAATGAACTGGTGGTTATGACTGGGCTTTCCGGTTCCGGTAAGTCTTCTTTGGCATTTGATACTATTTATGCAGAAGGACAGCGGCGTTATATGGAGTCCTTGTCTTCTTATGCAAGACAATTTCTGGGACAGGCAGAGAAGCCGGATGTAGAACAGATTGAAGGTCTGTCACCAGCGATTTCCATTGATCAGAAGTCCACCAACCGGAATCCACGGTCAACAGTGGGAACGGTAACGGAGGTATATGATTATTTTCGACTGTTATATGCAAGAATCGGCATTCCGCATTGTCCGAAATGCGGCAAGGAAATTGCAAAGCAGACCGTTGACCAGATGGTGGATGCAATCATGGAATTGGAACAAGGTACAAAGTTTCAGCTGCTGGCACCTGTGGTCAAGGGACGGAAGGGAAGGCATGAAAAGCTTTTGGCAAGTGCAAAGAAAAGTGGATTTGTCCGGGTTATTGTGGATGGTAACCTTTATGATTTGTCCGAGGAAATTACATTAGATAAAAATATCAAGCATTCCATTGATGTAGTGGTGGACCGACTGGTAGTAAAGGAAGGAATTGAACAGCGGCTGGCTGATTCCATCGAAACCACACTGAAGCTGGCAGAGGGGAATATGACGGTAGATGTCATCGGCGGTGAACCTATGAACTTTAGCGAAAGCTTTTCCTGCCCGGATTGTGGTATCAGTATTGAGGAGATTGAACCAAGAAGCTTTTCCTTCAACAATCCCTTTGGAGCCTGCCCGGTATGTCATGGCTTAGGATATAAGATGGAATTTGACCTTGATCTGATGGTGAATCGAAGCCTTAGTATTAATGAGGGCTGCTTTCAGGTAATGGGCTGGCAGTCGGCAGCCAAGGAAGGAAGTTTTAGCAGATCTATATTGGATGCATTAGCGGAAGAGTTTCATTTTGACATGGATACGCCATTTCAGAATTATCCCCAGGATATTCAGGATTTGCTGCTCTATGGCACTGGAACTAGAACGGTAAAGGTATATTATAAAGGACAGAGGGGAGAAGGAGTTTATGATATCACCTTTGAAGGGCTGTTGGAAAATATCAGGCGGAGATATCGGGAGTCTTCCCAATCCATGAAGGAAGAATACGAGTCCTATATGTCCATTACTCCTTGTGAAGAATGTGATGGAAAGCGTTTGAAAGCGGAATCCCTTGCGGTCACCATAGATGATAAAAATATTGCGGCAATTACGGAGATGTCCATTGCAGATCTGCACACGTATTTAGAACAGCTTAATATATCAGAACGGCAGCAGTTGATAGGTGGTGTGATCTTGAAGGAAATCCGCGCCAGAATCCAATTTTTGATGGACGTTGGCTTGGATTATCTGGCATTATACCGTCCCACTGCTACTTTGTCCGGCGGTGAGGCCCAGCGGATTCGTCTGGCAACACAGATTGGCTCCGGTCTGGTGGGGGTTGCTTATATCCTGGATGAACCCAGCATAGGACTGCATCAGCGGGATAACGATAAGCTTATAGCCACTTTGAAGCGACTGCGGGATTTGGGAAATACACTGATCGTAGTAGAGCATGATGAAGATACCATGCTGGCAGCAGACTATATCGTAGATATCGGACCGGGAGCCGGTGATTATGGTGGAGAAGTCGTTGCGGCAGGAACGGCTAAGGATATCATGAAGTGCAAAAAATCCGTTACCGGTGATTACTTAAGCGGCAGAAAGCAGATTCCGGTTCCGCCTGTGCGCCGGACACCCACAGGCTGGCTGGAGGTAATCGGAGCCAGAGAGAATAATTTGAAGAAAATCAATGTAAAGTTCCCTCTCGGAGTTATGACCTGTGTCACCGGAGTGTCCGGTTCCGGAAAAAGCTCTTTGGTAAATGAGATTCTTTATAAGCATTTGGCCAGAGACTTAAACCGGGCAAAGGAAAAACCGGGAAAGCATGATGAGATTCGCGGAATGGAGCAATTGGATAAGGTAATTAATATTGACCAGTCTCCCATCGGACGGACTTCCCGTTCCAATCCGGCTACCTATACCAGTGTTTTTGATATGATACGGGACTTATTTGCCTCGTCGAAGGATGCAAAGGCTAAGGGCTATAATAAAGGACGATTCAGCTTTAATGTATCCGGTGGTCGCTGCGAGGCATGTAAGGGAGATGGTATCATTAAGATAGAGATGCATTTCCTGCCGGATGTATATGTTCCTTGTGAGGTTTGTCATGGTAAACGGTATAATCGGGAAACCCTGGATGTGAAGTACAAGGGAAAGAGTATTTCTGATGTACTGGATATGACAGTAAATGAGGCCTGTGTATTTTTTGAGAACTTACCTTCCATCCTGCGCAAAATTGAGACTCTGCGGGATGTAGGACTTGGTTATATTAAACTGGGACAGCCATCTACGGCTTTATCCGGCGGAGAGGCGCAGAGAATTAAGCTGGCCACAGAGCTGAGTAAGCGAAGCACCGGTAAGACTATTTATATTCTGGATGAACCGACCACCGGACTTCATTTTGCAGATGTGCATAAGCTGATTGATATTCTCCAGCGTTTGACAGAAGGCGGGAATACGGTAGTGGTCATCGAACATAATCTGGATGTGATTAAGACAGCGGATTATATTATTGATATCGGACCGGAAGGGGGTGTCCGTGGAGGTACGGTGGTAACTCAGGGTACACCGGAAGAGGTAGTTCAGTGTCCGGAAAGTCATACAGGACAGTATTTGGAAAAGTATCTGATAAGGAGATAAGGGATGGAGATAGAAGCAGTAAAAATGCTGACAGATAAAATAAGTGATAACATTTCGAAAGTAATCATTGGCAAGGAGCAGCTGATTCGACTGATATTGACCGCTGTTCTTGCAGGAGGGCATGTTCTGCTGGAGGATAATCCCGGAACCGGTAAGACCATGTTGGCAAAGGCATTCGCCAAAAGCATCGACGGTGATTTCAAACGGATACAGCTGACTCCGGATCTGATGCCATCGGATATTACCGGTTTGAATGTATATAATCAGAAATCCTCAGAGTTCCAGCTGGTAAAGGGACCGGTGTTTACGAATATCCTCCTGGCAGATGAGATTAACCGGACTACTCCAAGGACCCAGTCCAGTCTGCTGGAAGCCATGGAGGAGAAGCAGGTTACCATTGATGGGGAGACTATGCCGCTTTCCCAGCCATTTATTGTGATTGCAACTGAAAATCCCATTGAGACAACCGGTACGTATCCTTTGCCGGAGGCACAGTTAGATCGGTTTATGATGAAGCTGTCCATGGGGGAAACCCGGAAGGAAGAGGAACTTAACATTATTGAGCGGTTTATCACAGAGAGTCCTTTGGAGCATCTGGATTCCGTGTGTACAGTACAGGATATTTTACAGATGCAGGAGACGGTAAAAGGTGTATTTGTCCATCCATGTGTGCGGGAATATATGGTTGACATAATTCTTGCTACCAGGACCAGCAATCAATTAAGCTTTGGGGTCAGCACAAGAGGAACCTTAAGTCTGCTGCGATGTGCCCAGAGTTATGCTGCAATCTCCGGCAGGACATTTGTGGAGCCGGATGATATAAGGACTCTGGCGCCATTTGTGCTTGGACACAGAGTAGCTGCTGTTGGCGGGTCCCGGCATTTTGCACGAGGAGTGGAACTGATTTCCGGAATCGTGAATACGGTCAAGGTGCCGGTAGAAGATTGGGAGAAATAGATGGAACTGATTGTTGCCATTACAATTGCCATTGTAATTTATGCTGTTCAGACAATGTTATATCGCAGGCTGTGGGATCAGAATCTGACGGTGAAGATTCGCTTTGAAGATGAATGTGTCATGGCAGGCAGTAAGACCAGCCTGGTAGAGATAATCAATAATGCCAAGTTTCTGCCAATGGCAGTATTTCATGTGAAGTTTTCCTGTTCAAAAACCTTTCAATTTGATAACCGGGAAAATTCCACCATAACGGATTCCTATCATCGGAATGATGTTTTTTCTGTAATGGGAAATCAGAAAATCAGTAGAAAGCTGACCTTTACTGCAGAGCATCGAGGATATTATGAAATCACTTCCTTTCATATCCTGACAAGAGATTTCTTTTTGGCTAACCGTTTTGCAAAGCATGTAACGAATGATACATATATTTATGTATTGCCAAAGAAAAGAAGGGAAGAGGCACTTGAAGTATGGTTTCAGAATATTCTTGGTGAAATTCTGAACCGAAGAAGTCTGCTGGAAGACCCGTATACATTTCGGGGGATTCGTGACTATGACCGTTCCGATAATATACGCAGCATCAACTGGAAGGCAACAGCCAGAACCAATGAGTTGATGGTAAATGTTCACGACCGTACTTCGGAACAGAGAGTGAAGCTGCTGTTGAATCTGGAAACCAATACCATGCTCAAAGTCGAGGAAATGCAGGAGCTTGCCATTGAGCTTACCAGTACCCTTGCACAGAAATTCATTGAGGAGAAGCTGCCGGTTTCGTTGACCTCCAATGGACTGGATGTGATTACAGGAGAATATGGGACGGTTGATTTTGGCTGTACCTATAATCATATGCTTACCATGGACCGGTATCTGGCAAGAATCTCAGCCAGCGGTGGTATAGAAGGATTTTTGGAACTGGTAAAAGAAGCATTAGAGGATAAGGCTCAGGACATTTCTTATGTAATTATTTCACCCTATTGTAAGAAGGATTTGATTGATATGGCAGATCGTATGGAAGAACAGGGAATCTGTGTGAAAATGCTGGTTCCTTACTATGATATTCAGCAATTAGAATATGCAAGACCATATATACATGATTTGGAGGTGAAGCTGACGGATGCTTAACTTCAGGTGGCCAAGAATCATACTTCGAATGCTGTATGAGGCAGTATTTGTAGCTCTTATATTGTATTCTTTCGCAATCCTGTTTCTGAATGAGATGCCGGGTTTTTTTGTGATTGCCAGCCTGTTGTTGCTCTATGTGCTATCCTTTGGCATTCGGGAATGGATATCCACACATATGGGGATCCTGTTCTTCCACCTGGGTCTTATGGGTGTACTTTTTGTACTTCCTTTTCCCGGAAGAATGGGACTGGTATTAATTGCAGTTCAGATATATTTGACAATATCGGCACTGAATTATTCTCGTAAAGGTGCTGTTATTAAACCGATTTCAGACATTCCCTGGCCTAGTTTTCTGGTCTGCTGTATAATTTATATTCTGAGTTTGGTCTCCCATCAGTCCTTTCTTATGAAAATTACCTATATAGTTACAATTTTACTATTGCTCATCTATTATTTGATGCTTTATGTGGAAGGACTGACAAAGTACATGGATACCACAAAAGATGTGTCAGGATTGCCTTTAAAGCGGATGGTTCAAACAAATACAAGGATTGTCAGCATTATTATCCTGGTTTTGGTATTGGGACTTTTTATGGGATATATCTTCGGGACAGATGAGATTACAGATGCTTTGCTGGCTGTTTGCAGGACAATCGTTCAGTATTTATTTGGAATCATTTGGTTTATTTTAAATAAGCTGGGGGAGCTTTTGGGAGAAGAGTATATGGATTTGGACTATATAGAGGGGGATTTTGTTCTCCCAGAGAGAGTAACAGGATGGGGGTTGATTCTGGAGTTTCTTCTTATGGCTGTTTTTATTGGAACAATGGTGTTCCTGCTCTATCGTTTAATGAGAAAGCTGATAAAGTTTTTGTTGAAACCAAGAAGCTATGAAGAAGATATTATCGAAGCAGCTGAAAAAGAAAAAACAGTGACAAAAGAAAAAAGTCATGGAAGGATAAATTTTCCACGCCCTTTGACCTTAGAAGAGAAAGCCCGCAGGTATTATAAGCTAAGAATTATGAAACATAAGGATGAGATTTCACTAAACAGTCAAAGCACCTGTCGGGATATAGAGAATGAAATCCGGCAGAAGGGCTTCGATGATGTCAGCGAGATGACGGAGTTTTATTCCGAAATACGATATGGAGTCGAAGAGATCGATAAGAAGATGCTTAAAAGGATGAAGGAACTGGCCGGGAAGTAAGAGCGGAGGCTGAAATAAATGGGTGAAGAAAAAGTGGTTAAAAATAGAAGCTGGAAGGAGCAATTTATCATTCTTTTCTTTGGGTTTATTCTTTCCAGCCTTACCGGGTGGTTGTATGAGACAATTATAACCTGGATTGTGAATGGAGTGTATTGCGACAGGGGAATTCTGCATCTTCCAATCTGTCCCATTTATGGTTTTGGTTCCTGTATACTGCTGTGTGTGTTGGGTAGAGTTAAGAAGCCGCTTTTCATATTTGCAGGAGGTACATTACTGACAGGTACCTTTGAGTATGCATGTTCCTGGTTGATTGAGCTTGTGTTTCACACTGCTTTCTGGTCTTATGCAGGCTGGCCCCTTTCCCTGGACGACCGTGTTTCCCTGATTGGCAGTATGGTGTTTGGACTCCTGACTGTATTTTATATGAAATGCCTCCTTCCTTTATCAGAGTGGACGTATGAAAAGATAGGAATGAAAAAGGCGATAATCGTAGTTATTGTTTTATTTCTGGCAATTATTGTCGATTTGCTGATTACACTTGGTGATTTGCCGGTACTGGCATAAATGTTCAAAAGCTTTGAGGAACAGACGGTTCTGTGTCCTCAAAGCTTTTGCATTCTCCGGATATCTTTGAATCATTGAGATAATGAAAATTTTTCTTCTATAGCTCGTCAATGGACAGTGTTACATTGCTTAATCCATAATAGTAATTAACGGTATCTGCTGTAAACCGATAGACACAATAGTCCTCATCATCAATTCCCTTTGGATAATACATTTCAAAGCCCTCCCGCCACAGCATGGCTTTGGTTTCGTGGTCCGTGCAGACCTCCATGGTTCCGGTAAATAAGGCGCCTTTGTATTTATCTTTGGTATCATCCACATAGTAAACAGATGCCTTTGGGTTATTTAGAAACTGCTTTACACGCTTGGAACTGGTATTGGTAGAAAAATAATGGGTTCTCATGCTGTCATGCTCCAGAACAAGCATGCCTTTGATTTGTGGAAAGCCCTCCTCGTTCACGGAACCTACATATGCAACCTGTGCCTCCTGGCGCAGTTTGCATATCTGTGATTTTATGCTGTCTTCCATATGTACTCCTTTCTGGTTTACATTCATTTGTAATGCTCCTGTCTGGTCAGGTTATTCAGCACCTTTTCAAGACTCTTATCAAAGGCAAGGATTTCTTCTTTGGAAAAGCCTTCATAAAAGATTTCATTCATTTTTTCAGATGCCTGGTTATATTGATCTTTTAATCCCTTAGCAGTTTCTGTCAGCCGGATTCGGACTGTTCTTCTGTCATCCGGATTGTATACCCGCTGTATGTGTCCGGACCCTTCCAAACGGTCCAGCATACTGGTCAGAGTGGTTTTGGCAAGTCCGGTCTTGTGGGATAACTCAGTAATCGGTATATTATCATGTTCCCATAAAACGAAAAGAATTCTGCCCTGCGCCCCGTTAAATTGATCAATGCCATATTCAATTAGTATTTTTTCGAAGATACGTCCTTGAATCTGTTTGATTTTACTGATCAGGAAACCGCCATTTGTTTGTTCAATCAGTAGCTCCACCTCCTTTTTATATAGAATAGTACTATATAGTACTATTGTCAAGAGGAATAGTGGCAAGAATTACTATTTCTTAGTGTTCAAAGAATGATATAATATCTCATAGGAAGAAACATGACAAGCAGTTGTCGTGTTGAATATGATAACCTGAGATAGGAAAGGAGGAATTATGAAGCTTGACCGGATGATTGGAATTTTATCCATTTTACTACAACGAGATATGGTTACCGCTCCCTATCTGGCAGAGCAGTTTGAAGTATCCAGACGAACGATAAACAGAGACATTGATGCCCTGTGTCGGGCAGGGATTCCCATATATACAAGACAGGGAACCGGTGGTGGTATTTCCATTATGGAGGGCTATCGGATGGAGCGGACCTTGCTTACCAGCAGAGAACTGCAGGATATACTGGCTGGTCTGCGAAGTCTGGACAGTATTAACGGCACCAATCGGTATGGTCAGTTAATGGAAAAATTATCAACAGGCTCTTCTGATTTTATGACGGGAAATCAGTCGGTGCTGATTGATCTTTCTTCCTGGTATAAGAATTCTCTTGCCCCGAAAATTGAGACTATTCGGGAGGGAATCGACTGCGGAATCCAGGTGGAATTCCGTTATTATGCACCCAAGGGGGAAAGTAGGAGAAGGATAGAACCATATTATCTGATTTTTCGATGGTCAAGCTGGTATATATGGGGCTGGTGCAGCAGTAGAAAGGAATTTCGGCTTTTCAAATTAAACCGTATGGAAGAAGTGCATTTGAATGGAGAGACATTCGAAAAGAGGGAAGCTCCTATGCCGGATTTGAGCAATGAGAGGATTTTTCCGGGGGGTATTCAGGTAAAAGCCCTATTTGAACCGGAGTGTAAATGGAGGCTGGTTGAGGAATTTGGTGTGAATTGTTTTCAGGAACAGGTGGATGGAAGACTGCTGTTTCAGGCAGATTATACCGACCGGGAGAATCTGCTCACATGGCTGATGTCTTTTCAGGATAAGGTGAAACTGCTGGAGCCGGAGGAAATTCGTCGGGAGATTAGAAACAGGATTGAAAACATGCGAAAAAATTATCAGTGAGGTGTAAAGGATGAAATACCAATGGATGGATGAATTCTTGCTAAGTAAGCAAGGAGTAACCAAGGATTTAAAGAAAGAGTGGAATTGGATTCGCTATCTGATTGGAGACAAGATGTTTGCTGCAATTTGTCTGGATGAGAAGGATGAACCCTATTATATTACATTGAAGCTGGAGCCGTCGGAAGGAGAATTCTTACGGACACAATATGAAGATATTTTGCCGGGATATTATATGAACAAGATGCATTGGAATTCCATTCGTCCAGATGGTCAGGTGCCGGATGATCTGCTAAAAGATTTGCTGGATAAATCCTATCAGCTGGTACTGGAAGGCTTCAGCAAGAAGAGACAGAAGGAAATCCTGGCATCGGAATCACAGGTGGAAGCATTAAGCTGCTGTGGTACGGCATGTAAGCAATGTGAATACTATGGAACCTTGTGTAAGGGATGCAATGAGAGCCAGGGCAAGGTATTTCATGCACCGGAAGGACAGGCATGTCCCATTTATCAATGCTCCATCCATCAGCATCAATATAATAGCTGTAGGGATTGTGGCAGTATTCCTTGTGACATTTGGAGAAAGACAAAGGACCCTTCTCTTTCAGAGGAGGAATTTGAGCAGAGTATAAAGCAGCGAATGGAACGACTGAAGGGGGAAAACAATGGCATTTGATTATAAGAAAGAGTATAAAGAATTTTATCTGCCGCCGAAGCAGCCGGGAATCGTAAGTGTACCGTCCATGAATTATATCGCAGTACGAGGAAAGGGAAATCCCAACGAACCGGATGGAGAATATAAAGTAGCCCTTGGCATGTTGTATGCCATTGCCTTTACCATTAAGATGAGCTATAAAGGCAAACACCGGATAGAGGGGTATTTTTCCTATGTAGTCCCGCCATTAGAGGGACTATGGTGGCAGGAAGGGGCAGAGGGAACCTCAGGCCTAGATTATTCCCATAAGGAAGCATTCTGCTGGATTTCCATGATCCGGCTTCCGGATTTTGTGACGAAGAAGGACTTTGACTGGGCGATTCAAGAAGCAGCGGAAAAGAAGAAACAGGATTTTTCCAAGGTGGAGTTTTTAACCTATGAAGCAGGATTGTGTGTGCAATGTATGCACATTGGAAGCTATGATAATGAGCCGGAAACCATAGAACAAATGGAGAATTATGTAGCCAAAGAAGGATATATGCCGGATTTTTCAGCAAGTCGTCTTCATCAGGAGATTTATCTAAGTGATCCGAGAAGGACGGCGGAAGAAAAACTTCGGACAGTGATTCGTCATCCGGTGAAACATATGGAAGGATAGAGAAGCAGGAATATTTATTATGCCCCCATTCTCCTCTTGAGGAGAATGGGGGCATATCTGCTATTTCGTTAGTGTTAATAAAGGATAATATCACTTCCATTTATTGTAATTTTTTCATATCCGTCCATTGGATCGTCTTCTTCTGACCAGTCCGGAAGCTTTGTATCGGAATAATATCCTAACCGTAGGGTTCCGTAGTTTATATCCCATATGCCTTTTTTCTGTACATCCCATATTGGATAACAGTCGCTGATTGGTCCGACTGGCTCTAAGGTTTCCTTATTCAAATACTGTAAGTTTTCGATGTCGCCGGTACTAATTGTTTCTTCACTAAAGGGGTCTGAAAGATTTAGAATATCAAATTTACGATATTCAAAATCACCGGTATTATCTGGCCCAACGCCGCCGCCGGCGCCAATGTTTCTGCTCAAAAGGTAGATGGTGTCGTTAATTTTGAGCAGGGGATTATTTGCCATGGACGGATTAATGCTCAGGTCATCGATAGAGGAATTGACAGAAAGAACTGCTTCGCCAAATTCACTTCCATCCGGAGTCAGAGTCATGTTTGCCCGGAACTCAAAATTTTCTATCGGTATTTCTTCTGTTGTGTAGAGAATAATAGGGCGGATATCTCGTTCGACATCGTATAAGGAGTCATATTCCTGATCTATATCATAAACGGTATATCCGTTGGAATATATAACAATACTCTTTCCCGGTTGGTAATTTAATTCTTCACCGGTGGCTGTATTGAATATATCCGGTTCGAACCAGGATGCTTTCGGAGTGGTTCCTTCCATAACAAAAGAATATACCCACACGGTTACTCCGGTCCAATCGCTTACAAATTTACCGTCTTCATATGCACTCGGAATTTTAATTTTAGAATCTTCTTTGCTTTCGCCAACCGTGGAAGAGATGCCAATGAGTGCAATCTTACATACACTTTCATCCACCGCTACCGGTTCAGTTGGTTCTTCGGGTTCCGCTTCCGTAGTTGTGGGAGCTTCTGTTGCTTCGCTTTGGGTATCCCTCGTGGTTTCTGTATCCGAGCTGGTATTTTCACCTTTACCATTCCTGCTGCAGCCGGTCAGCAGCAGAGCCATGACCAGAGAAAATAATCCCATTCGTTTTAGCAGTGTTTTTATTTTTTTTATTTTCATATGTTCTCCTCCGTTTCGTTTTGCAATGATTTTCTATAATACTTGTTTTTCAAGAAGATTATAGCATGACTAAACTATCAGCAATGGTTCATGCCGACGAAACCGCCCTTTTTTCCGACAAACGGGATAAAACGAACCCTTATATCATAGGATGGTGATTTCAATTGCTTCCGATGTGAAAATAACGGCTTGACAATTCTATAACTGCAATATATAATTGCGTAGAAATCAGGAGTGCTTAAGGAATTAGGCTGAGAAATGACATAGTCCTGTCATTAATCCTTTGGGGAGACCCATGACCTGATCCAGATAATGCTGGCGGAGGGAGATGTAAGAAGTCAATTATGCTGCGATAAATTACACCCCTTCCAAGCAATTTGGAAGGGGTTTTTTATGTTGCCCTGCATCCGGAGAAATCTGCCGGGGACAGGTGCTATAGGTAAAAGAAAACAGGAGGAAAAATCATGAATGCAAATGTAGCAATCCAAGTGCTGCCGGGAGTATCTACGGATGCCGAAGTAGTACGAATTGTAGATGAGGTAATTGATTATATCAAGAGTACAGGTGTGACTTATTATGTAGGTCCCTGTGAGACAGCCATGGAGGGCGATTATGAAGAACTAATGGAAATCATAAAGCAATGCCAGTATATTGCGATTCAGGCTGGCTGTCCCAGTGTCATGAGTTATGTGAAAATCACCTATAAGCCGGAAGGCGAGGTATTGACCATTGATGAAAAGACAACGAAGCATCATCAGTAATCTGATACCGGCAGCAGTCATACTGGCAGCATTGATAATCTGGCAGTTGATCAGTATGGCAGAGCTTATACCCGGCTACATGCTTCCGTCACCGGTTGAAGTGGTTCAGGCATTTATTGCTGATTTTCCACTTCTAATGCAGCATGCAAAGGTGACTCTGCTGGAAGCGGCATTGGGTCTGGTATGCGGGGTGACACTGGGGTTTCTGTCTGCGGCATTGATGGATGCATTTGAACCGGTTCGAAAGGGCCTGTATCCCATCCTGGTTCTGACCCAGACGATTCCGCCGGTGGCGATTGCGCCCCTGTTGATTTTGTGGTTTTCTTATGGAATTGCGCCCAAGGTGGTTCTGGTCGTACTGGTTTCTTACTTTCCCATTGCCATAGGTCTGCTGGAAGGCTTTCAATCCGTTGATTCCGATATGATTAAGCTGATGCGTTCCATGAAAGCCAACCGTTGGCAGATTTTTTGGCATGTGAAGCTGCCCAATGCTCTGGGAGAGTTTTTTTCCGGGCTGAAGATTGCGGTGGCATATTCGGTTGTAGGAGCAGTGATTGCCGAATGGCTGGGAGGACTGAGCGGACTTGGGGTGTATATGACCAGAGTTAAGAAATCCTATGATTATGATAAGATGTTCGCTGTTATTTTTTTGATTTCGGCAATCAGTCTGTTGTTGATGGCAGTTGTAAAGGCAGCCCAGTACAATCTAATGCCATGGAGCCATTGTGGAGAACAGGACCAGGGATATCAGAGACATAAAAAGGATGAGGAGAAATAAAACAATGAAAATATGGAAGAAAGCCGCAGGCATATGTTTAACAGGTATATTAGCATTTACCGGATGTGCCTGTGGAAACAATAGTACGGAGATTACAGAAGAACAAAAGGATATTACCTTTGTTTTAGACTGGACACCCAATACCAACCATACCGGTTTGTATGTGGCACAGAGTTTGGGATATTTTGCAGATGCCGGTTTAAATGTAACCATTGTCCAGCCGCCGGAGGATGGAGCAACCACTATGGTGGCATCCGGACAGGCACAGTTTGGAATTGATTTTCAGGATTATCTGGCACCGGTTTTTACCTCGGGGGATAAAATGCCGGTAGAGGCAGTGGCGGCAATTCTCCAGCATAATACTTCCGGTATTATTTCTTTGCAGGAGGATGGTATCACTTCTCCGGCAGATTTGGAGGGAAAGAATTACGCAACCTGGAATCTTCCTGTGGAACAGGCAATCTTAAGAAATGTAGTGGAGGCTGACGGCGGGAACTTTGATAATGTCAATCTGATACCGGAGTATGTTACGGATGTACCCTCTGCTTTGCAGCAGGATATTGATGCGGTTTGGATTTATTATGCATGGGAAGGTATTTCTGCTAAGATTGCCGGACTGGATACCAATATGTTTTATTTCAGGGACATCACACCGGAATTTGATTATTACAGTCCGGTCATAGTTGCCAATACGGATTTCCTGGAGGCAGAGGGTGATACGACAAGGGCATTTTTGGATGCAGTCCGGAAAGGATATGAGTACGCCATAGAGAATCCGGAGGAGGCAGCAAAGATTCTTTGCGAAGAGGTTCCGGAGCTGAATCCGGAGATGGTAGAGGAAAGTCAGATATGGCTGGCAGACCAGTATAAGGCAGAAGTGGAGCAGTGGGGGTATATTGACCAGAGCCGTTGGGATGCATTCTATACCTGGCTGTATGAAAATGGATTGTCGGATGAAATACCGGCAGGATATGGATTTACAAATGACTATTTAAGTAGATGAGCAGGCAATTAATTACTTCGTAATTGGTTATGAGTGATACAGAGGTAGATGGATGATATTACAGGCAGAACATATTTCAAAAGCATATGGAGAAAAGCAGGTACTTCAGGATATATCCATTCATCTGAAGGAAGGAGAACTGGTGTGTTTGCTTGGTGTAAGCGGTGTGGGAAAAACCACACTGTTTAACATACTGTCCGGCTTGACGGAACCGGATGCCGGCAGGGTTCTCCTGGAGCAAAGGGAGATTACCGGACAATCTGGAAATCTAAGTTATATGCTGCAAAAGGACTTATTGCTGCCCCATAAGACCGTATTGGATAATGTGGCACTGCCGTTGATTCTGGCAGGGATGAAGAAAAGGGAGGCCAGAGAAAAAGCTGAGATGTATTTTGCGCAATTCGGACTGGATGGGACACAGAAAAAATATCCGGTTCAACTGTCCGGTGGTATGCGTCAGCGGGCGGCCCTGCTGCGTACCTACATGTGCGGTGACAAGGTGGCTCTGTTGGATGAACCCTTTAGTGCATTGGATACGCTGACCCGGACGGCAGTGCAGGAATGGTACTTAAGTGTTATGGAGGAAATCCGGCTTTCTACCTTGTTTATTACCCATGATATCGATGAGGCCATTCTATTATCCGACCGTATCTATATTATGAGCGGAGAACCGGCAGGAATTTCAGCGGAGCTGGTGATTGAACAGCCCAAGCCTCGGGAAGGTACGTTTCTGCTCAGTGATGCATTTCTGGATTACAAACGTAAAATCCGACAATTGCTTGACATTTCCTACGGAGAAGTATAAGTTATTGTCAGGAGTGGAAATATGTTGAATTCTATGAAAGCAAAACGACTGGAGCATTTTCAAACCGGTATTTTTGCAGAGTTAAATGAATTAAAAGAGCAAATGCTGTCTCAGGGGAAAACGGTATATAATCTCTCAGTAGGAACGCCGGATTTTGAACCTCCCCGACATGTGGTAGAGGCAATCTGTAAGGCGGCATCCGAACCGGAAAATTATAAATATTCCCTGCGGGATATTCCGGAGCTGTTGGAAGCTGTTTCCCGCTATTATAAAAAACGGTTTGGTGTTGACATTTCAACCCAGTGTATTACCGGAGTCCATGGTACTCAGGAGGGAATCGGGCATGTAGGTATGGCACTGCTGGATGAAGGCGACGTGGTTTTACTGCCGGATCCAGGCTATCCGATTTTTGAGGCAGGTGCATATTTAAGTGGTGCCAGAATGGAGTTTTATGAGCTTCGGGAGGAGAATCAATTCCTTCCGGTTTTAAGTGAGATTCCGGAGGAAACGGCAAAGAAAGCCAGGTTGATGATTTTATCCTATCCCTACAATCCGGTCTGCCGGACGGCGCCAAGAGAGTTTTATGAAGAAGTAGTGGCATTTGCAAAGAAATACGATATATTTGTGATTCATGATAATGCGTATTCGGATATTATATTTGACGGAAAGGAAGGAGGCTCTTTCTTATCCATACCGGGAGCCATGGAGATTGGAGCGGAGTTCTTTTCACTGTCCAAGTCCTTTAATGTTACCGGTGCCAGAATTTCCTTTATGCTCGGAAGGAAGGATGCAGTAGATGCATTGAAACTGCTGCGAAGTCAGTTTGATTTTGGTACATTTCTCCCGATTCAGTATGGTGCCATTGCTGCTTTGGATGGTCCTGATGAGTTTGTAAAAGAGCAGTGCAGGGAATATCAGAGGAGAAGAGATGCTTTGTGCGGCGGCTTTCGCAGAATCGGCTGGAAGGTGCCGGACAGCGAAGGAACCATGTTCGTCTGGGCACCGATTCCTAAGGGCTATCAAAGCTCCAGAGAGTTCTGTATGGCAATGATAAAGCGTGCAGGTGTGCTTTGTACACCGGGAGATGCTTTTGGCAGCAAAGGGGAAGGGTATGTTCGATTTGCTCTCGTCATGCCGGTAGAGGAGTTGGAGCAGGTGGTAAATGCAGTAGAAAAAAGCGGGATTCTTACAGCTAATATTGATATATAGATTAAAAACGTGAAAATTGGAGGCAGGACAGATGCACAGCTACAAATTTTTACTTGACTTGACAATTATATTATTAAGTACCAAATTACTGGGTATTACAACAACGAGAGTACGGATGCCGCAGGTGGTTGGCGCGCTGCTGGCAGGGCTTTTGCTGGGACCGGCGGTGTTTGGAATTTTGTCAGAAACAGATTTTTTGAAGAGTGTGGCAGAACTGGGTGTAATTGTTCTGATGTTTAACGCCGGATTGGAAACGGATATCAAGGAGTTAAAAAAGAGTGGAAAAGCCTCTCTGATTATTGCAGTTTGCGGTGTTGTTGTACCGATTGCAGGAGGATTTTTGATTGCCTATTTCTTTAATAGGCCGGGAATGATAGAGTCAGACGCATCGTGCAGTATTTTGCTGCAGAATATATTTATAGGCGTGATTCTGACTGCTACTTCCGTCAGCATCACAGTAGAGACGCTGAAAGAGCTTGGAAGATTGAAAACCCATTCCGGCAATGCGATTCTTGGAGCGGCAATCATTGATGACATTCTAGGAATTGTCGCACTGACAATAATTACAAGTATGGCAGACCCTTCGGTCCAGATTGCAGTAGTTCTGGGAAAAGTGGCGGCATTTTTTGTGTTTGCTATTGTGGTCGGCTTCCTGTTTTATAAAGTTTACAAGCATTGGATGTCAAAGGCAGATAAAATGCGCCACAGGCACGTAATTGCAGCCTTTGTGTTTTGCCTGCTCATGGCATACGTGTCGGAGCATCTGTTTGGTGTAGCGGACATTACCGGAGCATACATAGCCGGACTGATTATTTCTAATACAGGAAAGTCCGAATACCTGCTGGGAAAGTTTGATGTCGTATCATTTCTTTTGCTGTCCCCTGTTTTCTTTGCAAATATAGGGCTTTCCGTTACGCTTCCCAAAATGACACCCGTTATTATTCTGTTTACTCTGATACTTGTTGTTGTGGCGATTCTGACAAAGGTGATCGGGTGTGGTCTGGGTGCAAAGATGTGCGGATATCAGTCACACCAGTGCAGGCGGATTGGAGTCGGAATGGTGTCCAGAGGAGAGGTTGCCCTCATAGTGGCAAGTAAAGGAACCGCATTTGGACTGTTGGGAAGCGCTTTTGTGGGACCGGTGGTGGTTATGGTGGTGATTACAACAATCATTACCCCTATCTTGCTTAAAGTTGTCTACAAGAGCGGAGAGGTTGCCGCTGTTGTAGCAAGTGAAGATATTACAGGACATTATGAGGAACTTGCAAATGTACGTAGAGAGCATCAGTCATAAGGTAATAGATGGATGCTTTTCTCAGAGGGCATAAGGAAAATTAAAAAATTGTAAACTGGTGATAAATAGAATTATAAAAACTGCGTATAATAAGTTCTTGATAGTAAAAATGTGTTTATAATACTGTTTAGTATAATTGCAGGTTATTGGTAAGCACTAGCAATACATAGATGGTGATAGTTTATGTGTTGTTAGTGCTATTTTTATGCTCTGACGGTGTTTGGAATTGAAAAACAGTGCTTCGATGAATTACATCTGAGAAGTAGTTCTCAATTAGGTACATTTTTCATAAACTTCACCACATGAAAGAAAGGAGAATGTGTTATGAAAGACAAGATTTTTGGAGTTTTACAACGGGTTGGACGCTCCTTTATGCTTCCAATCGCACTTCTTCCCGTAGCGGGTCTGCTGCTGGGACTGGGCAGTTCCTTTACCAATGCCACTATGCTTGAAGCGTACAATCTGACGAATATATTGGGACCGGGAACCGTATTTAATGTAATCTTTACTGTAATGAGTGAAGCCGGCAATGTCATATTTAACAATTTACCCCTGCTTTTTGCCATGGGTGTAGCCATTGGTATGGCAAAGCAGGAAAAAGATGTTGCAGCACTGGCATCGGTAGTTGCATTCTTTATTATGCATGCTTCTATCAGCGCCATGATTACCATCAATGGTGGTGCAGAGAACATGCTAAATGGTTCCACAGCGAATGTACTTGGAATTACTTCTTTGCAGATGGGTGTATTCGGTGGTATCATCGTCGGTCTGGGCGTGGCAGCGCTGCACAATCGATTTTATAAGATTGAATTACCACAGGTATTGTCTTTCTTTGGCGGTACTCGTTTCGTTCCAATCATCAGTGCCTTGGTATTCGTAGTTGTAGGTATTTTGATGTACTTTATCTGGCCGATTATCCAGCAGGGAATCTTCGCAGTAGGAGATCTGGTTATGCGGTCCGGCTATGCAGGAACCTGGGTATATGGATTTATGGAGCGGTTATTGATTCCATTTGGTCTTCACCATGTATTCTATCTGCCATTCTGGCAGACAGCAGTGGGAGGAACCATGGAAGTCAATGGTCAGATGATCGAAGGTGCACAAAACATCTTCTTTGCTCAGCTGGCAGATCCGAATACTACAGTATTCTCAGTAGAGGCAACCCGGTTTATGTCCGGTAAGTTCCCATTGATGATCTTTGGTCTGCCGGGAGCAGCACTGGCTATGTACAAAACAGCAAGACCGGAGAGCCGGAAGAAGGTTGGCGGTTTGTTGTTTTCCGCAGCATTGACCTCTATGCTGACGGGTATTACAGAGCCTTTGGAATTTACATTCCTGTTTGTAGCACCGCTTTTATATGGTATTCATTGTATCTTTGCAGGTCTGGCCTATATGCTGATGCATGTGTTTAATGTAGGTGTGGGCATGACCTTCTCCGGTGGTTTGATTGATATGTTCCTTTTCGGTATTTTACAGGGAAATGGAAAGACCAACTGGATCTGGATTGTGATTGTGGGTATCGGATACTTTGTAGTATATTACTTCCTGTTCAGCTTCCTGATTAAGAAACTGAACTTAAAGACTCCTGGCCGTGATGATTCAGAGGAAGTGAAGCTATATCGCAGAAGTGATATGGAAGCCAAAAAGAACGCAGGAAAAGACGGTAAGGCAGGAACTGGTGAGGAAGATGAAATGTCAATTGCCATAACTGCCGGACTTGGCGGCAAGAAAAATATTTCAGATGTAGACTGCTGTGCTACCAGGCTGCGTTGTACAGTGTTTGATGCGGCAAAGGTAGATGAAGGAATCTTAAAGAGTACCGGTGCTTCCGGAGTGATTAAAAAGGGTACCGGTGTCCAGGTGATTTATGGACCAAGGGTTTCTGTTATCAAATCAAATCTGCAGGAATACCTGGAGCATGCCCCGGAAGAGGAAGCGTACTCCGTAACAGAGGCACCGTCGGAAGAAAAGACGGTGCGGAAAGATAATAAGAATAAAAAGGTAGTGAAGTCTATTATTATCCATAGTCCCATGACCGGAATCGCAGGCAGGATTGAAACGGCACCGGATGAGGGCTTTGCACAGAAGATGATGGGGGACGGTGCAGTGGTAGAGCCGAAAACCAGTGAAGTAGTAGCGCCGGCAAATGGAAAAATTTCATTTGTATTTCCTTCCAAGCATGCCATTGGTTTTGTAACAGAAGAAGGTATATCCATGCTGCTGCATGTAGGTATTGATACGGTGAATTTAGAAGGAGAAGGCTTTGAAGTCCTTGTAAACGAAGGAGATCGGGTGTCTGTGGGAACGGTATTGATGAAGCTGGATTTGGAGCTGCTTCGAGAAAAAGCACCATCTTTGGTTTCACCGGTTATTTGTACAGAATTAGAAGAAAATCAGGTAATACGTGTTTTGAATACCGGAGATATTAAAGCCGGAGATGAGTTGTATGCCGTAGATATTTTGGAGTAAGAAAAATAGACTTATCACCAAGGATATGATAAAATGAATCTGTAATGAACACTTCATCTATCTGTTGTTGAAAAGCAGTGATAATGGATAGGGATTCAGGGGGGCAAGTGGATGAAGATTTTAATTGTGGAGGATGATTTTGTAAGTCGTAAATTCATGACGAAATTTCTCTCCAAGTATGGTGTCTGTCAGACTGCGGAGGACGGTGAACAGGCAGTTAAAATGTATAAGGATGCCGCGGAGCAGCAAAGACCCTATGATTTGATTTGTCTGGATATTGTAATGCCGCGGATGGATGGATATAAAACACTGGAACTGATTCGGAATTATGAGGAAGAACAGGGAATAACATCTCAAGAGGGTGTAAAGGTCATTATGACTACCGGTATGGAAGTGGGGACCAACATTACCAAGGCCTTTGAATTAGGCTGTGTGGCGTATACTTCCAAACCAATCGACATCGTCCAATTTGACAGTCTGCTCCAACAGTTGCAGTTGATATGATTTGCAATTCTGCTGTGCAGAAACGAACATCAGCAAATGCGAGCAAGTTTACTTGCAAAAGCATTTGCTGATGTTCGTTTCTATAGGGCGGAACGCCCGCACCGAGCCGGGAGGCGAGGTGACACAGCAGAATTATAATTGTACCAGGCTAGAATACAAAAACGGCAAATGCGAGCAAGTTCACTTGCAAAAGCATTTGCTGATGTTCGTTTCTATAGGGCGGAACGCCCGCACCGAGCCGGGAGGCGAGGTGGCACAGCAGAATTATAATTGTACCAGGCTAGAATACAAAAACGGCAAATGCGAGCAAGTTTACTTGCAAAAGCATTTGCCGATGTTCGTTTCTATAGGGCTATCATACGTACTGATTATACAGCATACCACTATATATGGACGGCATATATGGATTCGGAAAATTCATTCTGGTATTCGGATAAGAAATAATCGTTTTATCCACATATTCCATTGGATTTAAAGTAATCCGCTTTGTAGCGTCATTAATTGCATGATTAAAATCTGACAATTGATGAAACAGGTCTTGTAAATTTCCATTTTCCGTACTTTGTACAAGCAGGGCTTCATCCTTTTGCAAATATCCTTTTTCATCAATTTTAAGACCCGAAGCTTCCAAGGAATTATGGAAACGGCGGGTAACGGTTCCAATCTCATGTAATAATTTTTTGGAGCCGTTTGGATTGCCCTTTGTACGATTGGCCAGCTCAATCAAATGATTATAATAGGATACAAAGTCATCCACGTCATCCAATAAAGCAGAATAATCCGGTGTCAGTCGAATATTGGCTTCTTGTCCGGTAGCATGATAAAGCTCAATACCAATGCCATTATTAATGGATATGTGGTTAGAAGAAGCAGTTTGTGCCTCTCCGTTTAAGATGAATTTCGCATCAACAGGATAAGTAGTCACTTGATTCAGTCCAAAGGTATCTACCAAAGTGGAGTCCTTTTCCCCTTTTACATTAAACTGCAGATTCTGGTCTAAGGTTCCGGCACCGCTGTTTTTATATTCCAACTGTAGTGCACTGTTCAAACCGGATTCCAGGACTGTTGCACGAATTCCGATACCGCTGTTATTAATAGATAAAGCAAGTCGACGCTGGATGTGAAGATTGGATTCACCGTCCTTCGTTTCGATTTCGAATTGATATTCACTTCCACTTTTTTCTATTGTAAGATAATGTGTACCGGATGGTATATCTGTGCCGTCGGCTGGCAACTGGGTTCCTATGTTTTTCTGCGCAGCAGCAAGCTGATCCACTTGTAAAGTTATGTTGGATGGCAAAGACGAATAATCTTTTGTCAGCAATTTGGCTGAAATATCTGCCGGAGCATCTGTGGTAATTGCCATTTTACGGGAAGACGGTTCAATATCTTCACTAAGAAAGGCAGAACTGGTCTTAAGCTCCATTGCCGCTTCCTTGATTCCGATGACATAAGCTTGTGTTGTATCTGACAGAGAAAGCTTATAGAATGGCTTCTTCTGATTCAGCTTTATCATATCATTGTATAAAGAACGAAGCTCACTTTTTTTATGAGAATCGTATTTGGTCGTTGCCACTCGAGGCATTGCCATATGATAAAAGTTATAAACATTTATAGTGGAC
>JAIECC010000147.1 GCA_029068665.1 Lachnospiraceae bacterium | reverse complement strand
CTTCACTATATTCCTAATTCTGCCGCACGGGAGTTGAGGAAAGGAGCGGAAGTGAAGGCAGAACCTTTTGTAGTGGATATACTGTTAACCCGGTTTGATACTATGGACAGCGATCCTTTTTTCCTGGAGCTTTTTCATTATACAGAAGAGGAACTAATGGGAAATAGATGTATTCTTGGGGAGGTCCTGACGATACCGGATATGATGTCTCTAAAGGAAGTCAATACGGATATCAGCAATGTGCCATACCGGTCAAAACAATACATATTGCAGGAGAAGCAGTTCAATGCTTCCGTATTTGTCGATCAGAAGAAAAATACCGGTTTAATCATATTTGGAAAATGCCCTGCTGAGCTGTCTGAAATATTGCGTAAGAGATATGCGTATATCGTTGGAATTGATCGGAATCCCACGGATTATGCGTATGATGAAGTAATCTGTAATGGTGCCGCTGCAGCGAATATTGCAGTAGAATATCTGATTTCTCTGGGACACACCAGCATTGCTTATATTGGAGACTGTAATTATGAGTCCAGATATACCGGATATTATCAGGCGTTATTCAATCACAAAATACCCCTTCGGTACAGTAATGTGCATCAGACCGGACAGACAGAGCAGGAAGGATTCCGGGTCATGCAGGAAATCATGAAAGAAGCCGTAAGACCGACTGCTATATTCTGTGCCAATGACTGTACGGCACTGGGAGTACTAAAGGCATTGGGACAGAATCGAAAGAGAGGCTATCTGCCTTCTGTTATTTCCATAGATAATATTGCAGAATCCCGGAAGACTACCCCCATGCTTACCACCATTCACATTCCCAAGAAAGAAATGGTACATTTGGCAGTCACCCTTTTGCTGGACCGGAAAAAGGGTGACCACACGGAATATCTGCGGTTGGAGCTTCCCTGCCGGCTTATTGAGCGGGAAAGCTGTACCTATAATAATGGCTAGATAATCGGATACGACTACTGCTACATACGGCGGGGCATTCCATTGATGGTTGTAAAAAAACTGAAAAAGCTGCCTAAAATTCCGACCAGATAGCAGTAAGTAAAATGCTTCCAATAGATAAGCTGAAAATTGTCGTCCAATGTCATCATGGTTTTGAATAAAAGGCGTGCACTTGTAAAACTATAATCCCTGAGATGCATGATGCATATGAGATAGTTCAGAGGTATTTTTCAATGTATTTTTAATGGACCAGCCGTATTGCGGTAAATCTCTGGCAAACAGGAGATAGCCGCGGAAGCCGCTAAATGACAGAAAAATTGACATTATCAAAGAAAAACGCGCAGATGTTATGTCATCAAAAGGCAGGAGCCAAAGGAGTATGCCGGGAAGAACGCCGATCAGCGCACCAATTGCTCCAAGGAGATAATACTCTTTTTGCGCATAGGTTGGCTCTGGAATCAAGCTGAATTTGTATTCATAAAGCGTATAATAAATGTTAATTTCATCCAAAATTTCTTTTATGTGTGCCGGGCTGATATCCGTGGCAGTGGAGACATGCAAGGCATTATTGGCATATGTGATATAATGATTCTCGAATTTCTCATTTGATTTTTCGATGATATCCGTGGTCTCTCTTGAATTGGGAGTAATTGGACTACCATATACAGAAATCTGTATAAGCTTCTCCTCGGAAAGCTTTATGGTAGTTATGAAATAAAATGCTGCAAAGCTCCTTCTTTAACGGGTCTTCCATTCCTTAGTTCTCCCCTTTTATTTTCTTAATTTATCCTGTCATGCCATTCATGTGCGGTGGGATGTTTTAATCCACAACCGTTGCAATATACTTATCCATCTGTGCCCGCAGGGTATCAAAGTCACAAGGACCGGTTTCCAGGATGACCTGGTGATAGGCAACCTCATCAAAGTCGGCACCTAAAGCATTTTTGGCATAATTCCGCAGTTCAGCGAATTCCAAATATCCCACAAAGTACTGTGGATAATATCCCGGTTCTTCTACCATCATGTCGTACAATCCCTGGGCAGCACTTCCGTTAAAGCCCAGATTATCCATATAGGTGGATAATTCTTCCACAGTATAGCCGTAATAATTCACATTAATATCTGCCAGACAACAGAAGGCGATATTCATCAGTTCACCGGCAACATACATTTCCCGGACATATTTACTGTCATAATCCTCATAGGTAACCCAGTTGTAGGAGCGCATTTCTACATACATTGCCCAGCCCTCGTCATAGCCTAAGAAGCTTAAGGTATCCCGAACCGGATATGGGTCCGTGGACAGGAAGTAGGTTAATTGATATAAATGTCCCGGATAGCCTTCATGGGCATACATGGCAGACAGGCCGCCGGAGCCGCCGTTATCTTTACTGCGGTTGACCTGAATCACATTTTCCGTATAATCATCGATACATGGTGTTACACAAAAGGCAGGAGACACAATATCTGCAATGGCAGGATCAATATCGCTGATGGTGTAGTTTACCTCCGGAGGGGTCGGGAACTCCAAAGCCATCTCCTGCTTATAATATTCCAGAAAGCTTTCCGGCTCGGACATACCCTGTACTACAAAGTTTTCATCACCATAATATTCCATATATACATCCGGTGCATTTACATACACATCATAAGACATCTCAATAGCATCATCCAGTACCTGCTCCAATACCGCTTTCATTTCTTCAATGGACTTGGAAGAGCCGGTTTTGTGGGAAACAATATATTCATAATATTCCTTACCGTCTTCATAGTTGCAGATACCGCCCCGGTCCTCCCCTTTTCCCTTTAGGGCGTTCAAATCATCTATCATGGCTTCGTAAGCCGGAACAATGGTGTTCAGAACTGTATTCCGGTTCTGATCCTTATAGGAAGCCCGCTCCGTATCGCTAAGTCCCTCCAAAGCATCTACCCGGTGGTCAAAGGTGGTAATCAGATAATTGTCATCGGTATGGGCAAGAAACTCTTCACACTGCTCAATGGCATCATCAATGGCGCCATCGGACATACCATAGCCTTCATCCGTACGGAACTGTTCATAGGCAATGCAGTAGTCAAAATAATCATCCAGCTGCTCCATCAGGGCAAGATAATCTTCTACATCATCGGCAGAGTAAAATTCATAAAGAGACATGTTCAATGGCATATTACTCTGTACACCGGTAACCTGACCGAATACAGTTCCCTGATAATTGCAGTTCTTCATGGACAGTTCCTGTTCTATGTAATGATAAAGAATATCGTAGGTTAACTGCTGCTTTTCGTCTAAATCACTGTAGCGGAAGGACTTTAATTTCTTAAAGGTAGCCTCTACATCCTCCCAGTCTTCTGCTGAATTGGAAAAATCTCGGTCGGTAAAGTCCCCCAGAGTTGGTTCCATATCTTCGATTCCATAACCTTCCGGGTCTCTTAATGTAAAGTGAAGGCTTAATGTATCACTAGTTACCTCTTCTAAAAATAATTCTTCTAAAAATGCGTCAAAATCCGCATCAGGACTGGCAGCGACACCGGTAGATCTGTTACAGCCGGAGACAGAAAAGAGCAGGAGTGCGCTTACTGCAACGGCGGTGATTTTTTTGGACAATGCTTGTAATCTCATAGAAACTCCTTTTCTTATACCTTAACTGAATGTACTATATAATGA
>JAIECC010000146.1 GCA_029068665.1 Lachnospiraceae bacterium | reverse complement strand
GTCCCAGGTAATCTCCATCTCATCCAGCATTTTCCTTGCCCGCTGCCCGTATTCCTGAGGCATTGCTTTCGAACTCCACAAGCAATCCATTGCCTCTGCAATAGAAGAAGCATTGGGGTCTGCTATGATTCCGTTCTCATGCTGGACAACGAATTCCAACGGTCCTCCGCTGTCAGTAGTGGTAATGACCGGCTTTGATGCAGCCATAGCCTCTAATGTAATATAGCCATAATCTTCATCCTTTGGAATAAATAATACCGCCTTGGCATTGGCATAGAGCCGGATTTTCTCCTCCTGTGGAACAAAGTCCAGAAACCGTACTCTGTCCTGCAAATGATGCTCTTCGATATAGACATCCAGCTTTTTCTTTTCTGCCTCATGATCTGCTTTTCCCAGTATATACAGCATGACCCGTTCCTTCGTTTCTGCCAGTGCTTCCAATGCCAGATACTGCCGCTTTGCCTGAGTAATCCGGCTGGGCATCAGAATATACTCCTCATACCGTTCACAATAGAACTGTTCCATTCCCGGACATGGATGGTACAGAGGGGTAGAGGCAATTCCATTGTATTTTTCCAGCCGTTTTGATACATTTTTTGCTATAGTATAGATTCGCTTCGCTTCTGGAAGATAACGATTGTCCCCATTCAAAATCAGATTCCGGACCTCATTCCCCGCATCATCATTTTTGATATTGCTGTACGGTGTATCGAATAAATCATAGGCTGCTCTATGCTGATGAAGAATCCACAGTACCTTATTAGGATGAGGAATGTAATAGGAGGGAAACTTCAGTCCAATGCACAAATCAGTCCTTCCTGCCCAGGAAGCTGATATCTCCATCAGTCTGGCTGCAATCATCTGATCCTCAATAATTTCTAAGGGACGATCCATAAACGGAATATTCACAATTTCTACCTGATGGCCTGCATTTGTCAGTGCAGTGCAAAGATTTGCCGCAAGAAACTCTGCTCCACCTTTTACGAACAGAGCCTGTGCTGTTGCAATAATAATTTTCATAATCTAATCTCCTACTTACATCTATAACCCAAAGGAAGCCATTATATTCTTAAACTCCTGACATCTGGCAAAGCGATGTAAGACATCTTCCCGGCTGCAGCCCCGGTTCAGTTCTCCCAGCCAGTAGTTCAGTCCTGCCTGGTCGCATTCCCGACCCATGAAAGTACGGTAAAGCACCCGGATATAGGCTTCATTACTGAGATTTTTATTTCGGAATTCCTCTGAAGTCAGGAAGTACTCTGCCACCTGTACCGGCGTTTTTCCACCGCTTTGTATCACACTGCACCAGTAGTTCAAACCATCCTCTTCTCCATCCCGCTCCATGGCCTTTTCATAAATCCGGTTTACGAATGCCGTCAGGTTCAGGTTCTTATCTCTGGCCTGGGTCAGAGTTACACTGCCCCGTTCAATTCCATAGGAATTACAGATATTGGTATATTCCTGAGAATGAGCAAATCCCCGATATACATACTCTCTGGATACCCCTTTATCCAACATTCCCAGCCAGTAATTCTTTCCGCCTGCATCCGATGGACGGTCCATGAATACCTGATACAGCATTTCAATATAATCCTCATCGGAGGTATGCTTATTCTTATACTCCTGACTGAATACGAATCCGTATCCTACCTGTGCACCGCTCTTCTCCTTCGATACCAGCACCTGATTCCAGTATG
>JAIECC010000145.1 GCA_029068665.1 Lachnospiraceae bacterium | reverse complement strand
TACCTTTTCTTTTGCAACTTTCAAATTGCAATGATAGTTTCCTGCCCGCTCTCCCTGATTGGCAATCACTCCGGAAATCGCCATATTATCATTCATTGCCAGCTCTGCCAGCCGCCCAACAGCAGGTATTACTTCCTTATTATAATTAGCCTGTTGTTGTAAAATCGGTTCCATATACCAGTCCAGACATCTTTTAATCAGCTTTTGAAATAATCCCTTTAGTCCGGTACACTGTACCTGCGTACAGGTTAGTTCCTTATAATTATCCATGTTCTGAATCTTTACATTAATTTCCTGGATTGCTTCAAGCACTCCATTGGAATTTCCATTCATTAATGCATCATAATAGACGAGATTTTTCTTCGGTTCAATCAGTTTTTCAAATATGATATCTTCATCAAAATTATTCTCTTTTGTCTTCATGCTTAACCTATCTCCCATTCATGATCTATGGAACAGATTCCCATACTTCGATCCGGTGAAACAACCTGTATCTCACAGTAGCTGTGATAAAAGTCCATGGGAACACCATCTTCATTAACGATTGAAACATTTAATTTATAGGTGCCTTCCAAAAGCGGAAGCTTTGGAATCTTATATCTTACAATCCCATTCATTTTTGTATGTGGAACTGTAATTCTATCTATCTGTGTATTATTCCAGTCAACCCATGTATCATCCTGTAAATAAAATCCCATTCCGAAAACATATTTGTCCAGCGGACGATTTACCTTATAGTAAATCTCAATTTCCATACTATTACCATTTCGAAAAATATGGCTTTCATTTCCTTCCCAATTTTTCAGACGGACTTCTTCAATCTGAATATAGCCTAATCCAAAGTGATTCTGGGTAATATCAATCTTCGCTTCTGCTAAAGCGCGTTCGATTTCTTTCGGTGTAGGAATGCCTGTTGTATCTACATACAATTCCTGTTCCTGCTTCTCTTTCAGCTTTTTTTGTCTTGCTTCCTCCTTCAGCAATTGCTGCATATGCTGATCATCCATATATTGCTGATATTGGGAAACTACATCAATCGCAACACCTTCTGCTACAATTTCTCCATCGTTAATCCAAATAGCCTTGTTACAAAAGCTATTAATGGTTTCTGCTGAATGAGTAACCAAAACAATGGTTATACCTTCTGCCTTCAGCTCCTTCATCCGGTTAAAGCACTTTTTCTGAAAATTAGAATCTCCTACAGCTAGTATTTCATCAATCAGTAAGATATCTGCATCTACATTGATTGCAACCGAAAAAGCCAAACGCATATACATACCGGAAGAATACGTCCGCACCGGATTATCTAAAAATTCCTCCAACTCCGAAAAAGCAACAATGTCGTCCATACGTTCATCAATTTCTTTCTTGGTTAAACCAAAAATTGCAGCATTGGTATATATGTTTTCTCTTCCACTCATGTCCGGATGAAACCCGGCTCCTAATTCCAACAAGCTGGAAACCCTTCCATTAATTAGGATTTCACCGGAATCCGGATAAATAATTTTTGATAAAAGCTTCAGCGTTGTACTTTTTCCGCATCCATTCTTCCCAATCAAACCTACTGCTTCGCCTTTTTTTATTTCAAAATTAATTTGATTTAAAACCCGACGCTCCTCATATTGATTCCGTTTCCAGAACAACATTCGTTCTTTTAACTCACTTCCCTTATCATAATACACTTTAAAATGTTTACTAACATCCCTTACTTCAATGACCGTTTCCATTTCTGCCTCCTGATGTATCCCTTTTTATAACTCCTCAGCAAAATTTCTTTGTAATTTACGAAAAATAATATATCCCAAAATAATGGCAACAACTCCCACAACTAATGCAGTCAACAATGTCTCCATTCTTGGAATTATTTTAAAATACAGAATATCTCTATATGCAATAATAACGGATGTCATTGGATTCAAATTCAATAAAAACTGCAATTCTTCCGGTACAATATCTACGGAATACAAAACAGGGGTCAGATACATCCATGCCATTGTTACAATACCAAGTATATATTCTAAGTCTCTGAAATAAACCGTTAATGCTGAGAAAATCATGGCAAAACCCAATGAAAGCAGATATTCCACAATCATAACAGCCGGCAAAAACAATATTGCTTTTAAGTTAATTCCGATTCCTGACACAAATAAAACAGCAAAGATCACGACAAAACAATAAAGCATATTAATAAATCCACTGGTTACTGTTGCAATCGGCAGTACCTCTCTTGGAAAATATATCTTTTTCACCAAATCCTTTGACTGAATAATACTGCTGCATCCGCTTGTGACAGAAGTGCTAAAAAATATCCATGGGATTAAACCCACAAACAAATACATATAATATTTTTCTATACCATTCTTCATAATGACAGAAAAAACCATTGTATACACCAATAATTGTAACAACGGATTGATAAATGTCCATAAAAATCCCAAAATAGAACCCTTGTACCGCCCCCGAAGTTCCTTTCTTACCAGTCCTGCTATCATTTGGCGATATGCATATAATTCTTTCAGTGCTTTCATATTTTGTCCCTTCTCGTTTTATTATACTTGAACAACGACAACATTATAT
>JAIECC010000144.1 GCA_029068665.1 Lachnospiraceae bacterium | reverse complement strand
AACGCGGACAGAGCATTCACCTTCGGGCAAATGCTCTGTGGTTTTGCTGCTGATTCTCCTGCTTTCTGCCTTTCATTTCCTGCTCCAACACTTCATTCTATATATGCTATTAGTTATATCATCCTCCTTTTGACGTTATCAATTCATTTATCCTGCCAATTTAACATTTTACCGATTATTCATTAAAACTCGCCTAATCAGAATTTTGGCAATTGCATTCTTTAATACTGTTTCCCTATTCTACGTCTCCTTTCATCAGAATTCATAGCTTTGGACAGTGATTCATATAGCAGAATATTGACTGATTTCATCACTACCCTTACTATGATCACAAAGTGTACGTTTTATTCCTCATCGCCCCGTACACAGGGGAATTACAGACGAGCCGCCTGAAGCGTTCACGACGCACCCTTTGGGGCACTATCTCCTCTTATGCCGATTTCCGAGGATTGGGGAACCCGATTGGTCACCCGTATGGATTATTATCCTTCCGCCACATTAAACTCTGCCTGTGTGCTCCATCTTCACCGCTAGGTCCTTCAACTCTCCTCGCACCTTACAACTGATTGTCTGTCTGGCAGATGTACCGGAATTTTACTCCGTATAGCTTTCTCACCACTTATACGCCGCGGCATATACAACCGCGGTATCTGTAATTGCTATTTAATTTTCTTATTCAGAAAGATGAGACAGCTTTGTCAAAATCTTTCTAATATATATTATAGATTGATTTTTATAAAAAATCACCCTGAACATTGTCCTAGCCTTAAATGCGGTTTGTACCATTTTGCTATATTCCCGTGGTTTTCTTTCCCGTTCCATCACATCTCACTACAATCCCCTATGTTGGGGATTCCATCCGCTGTGGTCAGCATCGTTCCCTGTTCCGCCAAGTAGAGCAAACATGACAGTGCCAAGGATAATCCGAACTGCAATACTGCTTTCTCATTTTTCACCTGCATATCTCTTAAATACATCAAGACCACCAGCTAAGCCGGTGGTCTTAACTAACCATTTTCATAT
>JAIECC010000143.1 GCA_029068665.1 Lachnospiraceae bacterium | reverse complement strand
ACATAGCTTTGGGAGAAAGTGATGTAACGGAAGGAGAAAAAGTATGACAGAGAAATTATTAAGCAACAATCAGGCAGTAGTGGCAGGCGAAATCATTTCCGGTTTCACCTTCAGTCACGAGGTGTTTGGAGAAGGATTCTATATGGTGGATGTTCTGGTAAGCCGGTTAAGTGATACCTATGATACCATTCCACTTATGGTTTCAGACAGAATTATTGATGTGGACGAGGATTGCATTGGCCGTAAGGTAGAAGCAAAGGGGCAGTTCCGTTCCTATAATAAGCATGAAGAAACGAAGAACCGGTTGATTTTATCCTTATTTGTGAGGGAGATTGAGTTTATTGATGATGAATACATAAGTAAGCCAAATCATATTTATCTGGACGGCTATATTTGTAAGTCTCCGGTTTATCGGATGACACCATTGGGCAGAGAAATCGCAGATGTACTGCTGGCTGTGAATCGTGCTTATGGCAAATCCGACTATATTCCATGTATCTGTTGGGGAAGAAATGCCCGTTTTGCCGGGAAACTGGCAGTAGGTGAGCATGTAGCGGTCTGGGGAAGAATCCAGAGCCGGGAGTACCAGAAAAAAGTGGGAAATGACAGGGTGGTTAGTAAAACAGCCTATGAGGTATCCGTCAGTAAAATGGAATGTCTGGAATGATGGGGGCAATGGAATGGACGGGTTTTAAAGAGAGAGGGAATAAAGGTCAGAAGAGAAAAATAGAAAAAAGTGGATTTTTTGGAGGCCTTATGTTAAAATGGTGCCCATGGTATTTGAAGTGAGCAGGTAATCAATTACTTTTTAATTGGTTATAAAAATCGGAGGATAATATATGAGTAAGGTACAGGTGATTTGTGGGCCGGGAATTGGTAAGACCGCAGCGGCAATCGGTTACGGTATTAAAATGGCCGGTTGAGGAAAGGAAGTCATTGTTGTACAATTCTTAAAGGGAAGTGATACGGAGGATTACAATCTGTTATCCCGCCTGGAACCGGAGATAAAGCTTCTAAGCTTTGAACGGGTAGGGAAGTGTTATGATGAATTGACACCGGAACAGCAGAAGGAACAGAAAGCCAATATTATGAACGGCTTTCATTATGCCAGAAAGGTGATTCAGACCAACGAATGTGATATTTTGATTTTGGATGAATCCTTGGGATTGGTTGACAGCGGCATCATTGATGTGGAGCAGATTATGGAATTACTGGAGCTGGCAAAGGAAAGTGATATGGAAATCCTGCTGACCGGACGGATTCTGCCGGAAGCAATTCTGGAGGATTCCGATATTGTAACCCGGATAGAAGCAGTTAAGTGATGCAGAAGAAAATGCATGTAAAGTTGATTTTAGGATTGACACTGTGCAGGCTGAGTGATACGATAAACAAAGCAGAATAATGTGAAAAGTAGAGGCGCAGGACTTAATAGTAGCTTTGGGACGCAGTAAGGTGCGGGTGAAGAAAGCGAAGGAAGGCTTGCCGAAGAACTTATCCCCTTATGGATAAGCTTCTGGGCATACAGTGAACAACTGTATGACTGTCATCGTAAGATGGAGGGCTACTGGAATTACTACAGACTATGTAGGATTTTTAGGTCGGCTTCCATGCCGGCCTTTTCTTATGTGATAGTATGCAGAAAAGCTGCTGATGGCAGGTTTCTGAATGGTATGAAAGGTCCCACTACTTGATAATGAAAAGGAGGAATCAATAAGATGTCGATTTTTGAAGGAGCAGGCGTTGCATTAGTGACACCATTTCAGGAAGATGGAGCGGTGGATTTTGGTAAGTTGAAGGAGTTAGTGGATTTTCAGATTGAGAATGGTACGGATGCGATTATTATCTGTGGCACCACTGGTGAAGCTTCCACTCTGACCCATGAAGAGCATTTGGAGTGTATACAGAAATGTATTGAATATGTTGGAGGAAGAGTTCCGGTAGTGGCAGGAACCGGTTCCAACTGTACAGAAACCGCTATTTATCTGTCAACGGAAGCAGAAAAGTATGGCGCAGATGCCCTGCTGGTGGTTACCCCGTATTATAATAAGGCAACACAGAAGGGGTTGATTGCTCATTATACGGCAATTGCAAATTCCGTAAAGCTTCCGATTATCATGTATAATGTACCAAGCCGTACCGGATGTAACATTCAGCCGGAGACTGCTGTTGAGTTGGCAAAAAATGTAGAGAATATTGTGGCAATCAAGGAGGCAAGCGGTAACATTTCACAGGTTGCCAAGCTGATGAGTCTGGCAGACGGATGTATTGATTTATATTCCGGTAATGATGACCAGATCGTGCCGATTCTTTCCTTAGGAGGAAAAGGCGTTATTTCCGTTACTTCCAATGTGATTCCAAAGGATACTCATTTATTGGTGAAGAAGTATTTGGAGGGTGACACACAGGGCTCTCTGGAATTGCAGTTAAAGGCGATCAATTTGTGTAATGCCTTGTTCTGTGAAGTAAATCCGATTCCGGTGAAAAAGGCAGTGGAATTAATGGGGCTGTGTGGCGGAACCTTACGGATGCCAATGACGGAAATGGAGCCACAGAACGTAGAACGCTTACGGAAAGCAATGACGGAGTATGGACTCCTTTAAAATAGTGAAACGGGAGGAAATAAGCATGATTAAAATGATTATGCATGGATGTAACGGTAAAATGGGACAGGTGATTTCCGGTATTGTAGCAGAAGATGCCCAGACCGAAATGGCAGCAGGTATTGATGTGTATGATAATGGCAGCAATCCCTATCCTGTATTTTCCGATATTACAGCATGTAACATAAAGGCAGATGTTATCATTGATTTTTCTACTGCCGGGGCAGTGGATGCCTTATTGGATTATGCAGTAGAAAAGCAGATTCCGGTGGTATTATGTACTACCGGTTTATCCGAAGAACAATTGGCACATGTGGAGGCTGCATCAAAGAAGGTGGCGATTTTAAAGTCTGCCAATATGTCCCTGGGTATTAATACAATCATGAAGCTGCTTCAGGATGCAGCGAAGGTATTCGCGCCGGCAGGCTATGATATTGAAATTGTTGAGAAACATCACAACCTGAAACTGGATGCTCCGTCGGGAACTGCCATTGCACTGGCAGATTCCATTAATGAAGCCATGGATCACAGGTATGAGTACATCTATGACCGCAGCCAGCGGAGAGAAAAGCGGGATGGAAAGGAATTAGGCATTTCAGCTGTTCGTGGCGGCACCATTGTGGGAGAACATGAGGTGATTTTTGCCGGAACGGATGAAGTGATTGAAATCAAGCATACGGCGTACAGTAAGGCTGTATTTGCTAAGGGTGCGGTAGAGGCAGGAAAGTTCCTGGCCGGTAAAGCACCGGGACTTTATAACATGAGTGATGTAATTGCATAAATAACCGTATGGTTGCAGATTGTCAAAAATCAGCCGTATCTGTCAGTTGCAGATACGGCTGATTTGTATTAAAATAGATAGAATCATATTGTTGCATAAAAAGTGAGGAATGACAATGAAGGATGGATACATTAAGGTCGGGGCGGCAACTCCCTGCATTAAAGTGGCAGATTGTGAATACAACCGGGAACAGATTTTGACTGAGATTAAAAAGGCCGTGAATCAGGGCGTGAAGCTGTTGGTGTTGCCGGAATTGTGTATGACCGGATATACCTGTGGAGATTTGTTTCTGCAAAGTACCTTATTAGAGGGGGCATTGCAGGGATTGCTTTGGGTGATGGAACAGACAAAGGAACTGCCGATTTATGTTATGCTTGGACTTCCGGTTTCTGTAGACTGCAAGCTTTATAATACAGCGGCATTTTTTGGCGGAGGAAGGCTGTTGGGGATGATTCCCAAGACCTGTCTGCCTAATTATTCGGAGTTTTATGAGGCACGGCATTTTGCAAAAGGGAACCAGACGGTCAGAATGATATCCATAGATGGACAGCCAGTACCCTTTGGCAGCCGACTGCTATTTCGATGCAGGCAGATGCCGGAGTTTACGATTGGCTGTGAAATTTGCGAGGATTTGTGGGTTCCGAATCCACCATCTGTAGAGCATACCACGGCAGGGGCAACGGTTATCTGTAATCCATCTGCCAGTGTGGAAGTGACGGCCAAGGAGGCATATCGGAGACAGTTGGTAAGCGCTCAGGCGGCCCGGACGGTCAGTGCTTATATTTATGCAGATGCAGGAGAGGGAGAATCTACTACGGATGTGGTATTCAGTGGTCACAACATGATCAGTGAGAACGGAGCCATCCTTGCAGAAAGCAGACGGTTTACCAATGAGATGATTACTACGGAAATTGATATTAAGAAGCTGTCAGCAGAACGCCGCCGGATGAATACCTATGAATTGGCCGGGGCAGATAACTATAGAATCGTGGATTTTGATATGGAATTGGAGGAAACGGAGTTGAGCAGAAGCTTTGCCCGGACACCATTTATTCCTTCCAATCCGGAAGAACGGGCAGAGCGTTGTGAAGAAATATTTACCCTGCAGGCAATGGGCTTGAAGAAACGGCTTCAGCATACCGGCTGCCAAAGCGCAGTCATCGGGCTTTCCGGGGGACTGGACTCTACCCTTGCGCTTCTGGTAACGGCAAGAGCCTTTGACCTGGCAGGTCTGGAGCATAAGAATATTCTTGGAATCACCATGCCGGGCTATGGTACCACGGACCGTACTTATCAGAATGCACTGGATATGGGGGCGGCATTGGGAATAACCTTGCAGGAAATCAGTATTGTAAAGGCTGTGGATCAGCATTTTATGGATATAGGACATGATAAGAGTGTTCATGACATTACTTATGAGAATAGCCAGGCAAGAGAGCGGACACAGATTCTGATGGATATGGCAAATCAGACCAATGGGATTGTAATCGGAACCGGTGATTTATCAGAACTGGCTCTGGGCTGGGCAACCTACAATGGAGATCATATGTCCATGTATGGGGTAAACGCTTCCATTCCCAAAACGCTGGTGCGTCATCTGGTACGATATGTGGCGGATACCTGTGGCTCAGACTCATTGACAAGAGTATTGCTGGATGTACTGGATACTCCTGTCAGTCCGGAACTGCTTCCGGCAGAGCATGGGCAGATTGTGCAGAAAACGGAGGATGTGGTGGGACCTTATGAACTCCATGACTTTTTCCTGTATTATATGATGCGATTTGGATTTTCTCCGGCTAAAATATACCGGATTGCCCAGCAGGCATTTCAGGAGACTTACGCAAAGGAAATCATTTTAAAATGGCTGAAGAAATTCTACTGGCGGTTTTTCAGTCAGCAGTTTAAGCGTTCCTGTGTACCGGACGGTCCAAAGGTGGGTACGGTTGCCTTGTCACCCCGGGGAGACTGGAGGATGCCAAGTGATGCCAGTGTTGCCTTATGGATGAAGGAACTGGAGTGCTTAAAAGAATAGAATTGCGGAAACAATAGAGAAAACGGCTTAAAGTAATAGCTGGAGCAGTTAGGAGAGCAAATGAATTATACGATTATTACAGATTCGGCAACAGACATGCCAAAGGAAATTATAGAGAAATATAAGCTTCATGTAATTCCTACGCCGGTTGTGGTGGAGGGAATCGATTATTTTGATGGTGAAACCATATTTCCGGAGGAATTTTATCAGAAGCAGAGAGAGAATGCAGAGATTTCTACTTATCATATCAATACCCATATGTTTCTGGAGCACTTCCGGCCTTATGCGGAGCGAGGAGAACCTGTGATTTATGTATGCTTTTCCACCGGACTGGCAGGAACCTTTAACGCAGCCCGTATGGCAAAGGAGGAACTGCTGGAAGAATTTCCGGAGTGGGATCTGACAATTGTGGATTCTAAGTGCGCATCCATGGGCTTTGGTCTTTTGGTGTATTATGCTCTGCGAATGCAGGAGCATGGAGCAGACCGGGATACAGTTATTGCGGCTTTGGAATATCATCGGGATCATATCAAGCATCTGATTACGGTACAGACCTTGGAATACCTGTATAAGGGCGGGAGGTTAAGCCGGACCAGTATGGTAGTAGGCGGTGTTTTGGATATTAAGCCCATTATTCATATGGATGAGAATGGTTCCCTAAAGGCAATTGAGAAGGTACGGGGACGAAGCAAGTCCTTACGGAGAATTGTGGAAATGATCGGAGAAATATGCAAAAATCCGGGAGAACAGTTATATGGCATCTGTCACGGAGATGATTACGGCACTATGAAGCAGGTAGAGGAAATGATAAAGGAAGTTTATGGTGAGGTAGACTTTATTGAGAATTTTGTAGGCTGTGCCATTGGTGCCCATACCGGTACCGGTATAATCGGTGTGGTGTTTCTGGATGAGGAGTCAAGATATAAAGAGTGGTTGTAAGAAAAAGTTAAGGAATTCGAGCATTTTCTACTATATCTTGTGTATGATAGCTGTGCTATACTACCAGATAAAGGAATATAAGGAGGGAAGAGGTTGGACGAGCGGAAAGTAGTGGTAGAGGTAGAAGACCTGTATAAAATCTATAAGATCGGTACCAACAGGGTCCGGGCATTGAATGGTGTTTCTTTCAAGGTATATGAAGGAGAATTTTGTGCCATTGTAGGTACGTCCGGCTCCGGTAAGTCTACCTTGTTAAATATGCTGGCAGGACTGGAGCATCCCACAAAAGGGCAGATTGCCATTCGTGGAAGGCATATTGAAAAGCTGAATGAGAATCAATTGGTTACATTTCGAAGAGAGCATGTAGGGTTTATTTTTCAGTCCTTTAATCTGATGGGAACCATGAATGCAATCGAGAATGTGGCATTACCCCTTAGCTTTCGCGGGGTTCCGAAAAAGGAACGGATGAAACGGGCAGAACGGATGATTAGGCTGGTAGGACTGGAAAAGCACAAAAAGCACCGTCCCAATCAGATGTCCGGCGGTCAGCAGCAGCGGGTAGGTATGGCAAGGGCATTGGTGCTAAATCCGGATATTGTGTTTGCAGATGAGCCTACCGGTAATCTGGATTCTGTTACATCGGCGGAAATGATGAATCTGATGCGGAATGTAGTGAACAAGCACCGGAAGACTTTGGTTATGGTAACCCATGATAATCAGCTGGCCTCTTATGCAGACCGGATTATTCATATTAAGGATGGAAAAATTACAGAGATTGAGGATAATACTTCAAAATGGAGAACCAGCGCGGCAGTGGGCCAGGAGGAATAAAAGAATGAGAAAGTATGGTAAAAGGATAGGAAAAACAATAGGAATCATTGCAATGAGTGCATTACTGGCCGTTCCGGTATGCGGTTTTACTGCACCGAAAAATATGAGTTATGTTTTTTCTGCACAAAATGGCGGTAATTCAACGGAAGATGAAAAAATGGCAGTCATGGGCAAGGATTCCGATATTATGCTTACCGGACTGAATGCTCCGGCAGCCAGATATGGAGAAAATGCCACCGTAGGATTTGTTGCAAAGATCAAAGGTGACGGCTACATAACCAGTATTTCACCAGTGATTTCGGAGCATTTTCCGTTTGAAACCAATGATGCGGCTTACATGGTAGTGGAAGGAAATGAAACAACCAAAGAATTAGCGGCAAATTATAATTTTATGGTCCGCAGTGATGTGGCCACCGGCTATCAGGCGGTAGAATTCAATGTGGAATACGTGAAAGATGGAATGACCTATACGGTTGTTAAGACTGTGAATCTGAAATTCGAAGGGGCACCGGCGCCAACAGAAGCCACAGAAGCTCCTGCTACAGAGGCACCTGCATTATCTACACCC
>JAIECC010000142.1 GCA_029068665.1 Lachnospiraceae bacterium | reverse complement strand
TTCATACTTCACATTTTTATAATCAAATTTTTCATAATATAAATCTTCGTTTTCTATAGTTAACTGCCTTAAATCCGGGATGATCGGAGAAATATTATGTAAATCACATTGTTCTTGAAATACCGGCATTGCTTTCTCATTTTCCGGATATATAACACAAGGAACACCATCTCTCAAGATACCTGCTTTTTCATATGCAATTGCCCTTATGGTATCGCCTAACAGGTTCATATGATCCAGACTGATGGCAGCCAGAATCGTACAAAGAGGCTGATTCACTACATTGGTAGCATCCAGCCGTCCTCCCATTCCGGTCTCCAGCAACACAATATCTACCTGCTGCTCCTGGAAGTAAAGAAATGCCAATGCCGTTTCCAGTTCAAATGCAGTAATACCGATGATTCCATCCTGCTCCATTTCCTCTACAACAAAGCGAATCCGGCTTAAATAGTCAGCAAATACCGCTTCCTCCATAAAATGACCATTGATCTGGAAACGCTCTAAATAACAAAATACGGTAGGAGAAATATATCTTCCTACCTGATATCCTGCATCCTGCAATATGGCATCCATACATGCAAGAATGGAGCCTTTCCCGTTAGTTCCGGCAATATGAACCACCTTACATTGATTCTGAGGCTCTCCCAGCCGAATCAGTAATTCTCGGATTCGGTCCAGTCCCAGCACACTTCCCAGTCGATTCTTCTCCGTAATATAGTTCATAGCCTCCGTATAATTCATGGTCTGCTCCTTTTGCTGTCCCTTTATACTCAATCCGTAGCTTCCTGAAACTCGCTGTCATAAGGAATATGCTGAATCAGCGGCGTATCCTCATCAATCGGAAGAATTTCATATCCTTCTGCTTTCAATATATCAATCAATTCCTGCAGGCTTTCCACTGTATTATGTCTGGACTGCATATCATGCATCAGTACAATGGATGTATTATTCTTCCGCACACTATTCATAATATTCTCAATCAAACGGTCTGTAGATAATTCATCTGTCACCGCATCGCCATTTAAGGCATTCCAGTCATAGTAAGTGATTCCCTGTTCATTCAGATAGGCAATGCACTCACTGATCGGTACATGGCTGACAGAATTACTGCTGCCTCCCGGAAACCGGTAAATAGAAGGATATTCTCCTGTCCGTTCATACAAAAATTCAGAAAGGTGACTAACATCTGATTCAAAAGAATCCAGCGACGCATATACCTGATTATAATCGTGGGTATAAGAATGCATTCCCAATACATGCCCTTCCTCTAAAATCCGGGTGTAATACGGCCAATAGGATTCATTTTCCCTGGCAATGACAAAAAAGGTCGCCTTTACATCATTTGCATCTAATATATCCAGAATCTGCCCGGTATAGATACTTGGTCCGTCATCAAAGGTTAAATATACCCGCTTTCTCTCATCCTCTGCCGGGTCCTGCCGCTCCAGGTCAGCCGGCTTTGCCATGTCTTCCAACACTCCACCGGTCAAAAACTCCATATTGACATTGGGATTGGACAGCAATGCCTCACCACTGGAACGCAGGGTGGTAAGGTCACTTCCCTCTGCTCCTGCCATGGTCAAAACCTTACGCTCCATGGCATTTACCTGCCCCAGCAGAATGCTGCTGATCAGGATGGGCAGAATGGTGAAAGCCAGAAAAATCCATATAATCGCTGCTTTATATCGATTGATACGCTTTCTTCTCGCCAAATCCATATTTACTTGTTCCTTCTTTGGCAATTCCGTGGTTGTTTGCTTCATGACATTACTTCCTGAATTCTACGTTTCGTATCCTTAGTATAACGCAAAACTTCCGGTCTATACAATCCTATCTTTTCTAATTTAAGGTATTTTTAAAAAATAATCGTACCTTCGCAGTAACAGGATATCTCTGCGTTGGCACGATTATTCTTATTTAAGTTAAATTATGTATTTTACTGTTCAAATAATAAATCACCATAGGTTGGGAACGGCCATGCCTCTTTCGCAACTAAAAGCTCCAATACATCTGCTGGCTCCCGGACCGTTTCCATGGATAAGAAGATGGTATCGTGGCAATACTTTGCCCATTTCGGAATATCTGCTTCATACTCACTGCTTTTATTGACAATTTCCGTAAATTTGGCAGTTGCCACCTTCAGTTCAATCAGCTTTTTATTAATCTGTTTGATCAATTCCTTCTGAGCCGTCGGTTCGATGCCAATCAGTGAAATATTCTTCGCCTCGATTGCCAGCTTTCCTTCATAATCCATAACTGCTGGAATAATCTGCTTATTTGCCATTTCAATCATGGTCCGGGCTTCAATAATGATCTTCTTAGCATAATTCTCAAGCATAACCTCAGCTCTGGCCTCTAATTCCACCTGATCCATAACACCCATGCGCCGGAATACCTCGATGGACTTCTTTTTGGTCAGATACGGAACCGCTTCTACCAGACACGGAATATTCGGAAGCCCTCTTCTGGCCGCCTCATCTACCCACTCCTGTGAATAGCCGTTGCCATTGAATATAATTCTCTGATGCTTGGTCAATAAATCACGGATAGTTTCCTTGATACATGCATCCTTATCCTTTGCCTCGTCTAATTTATCAGCAATCAGTGCCAGTTCATTGGCAACCACGGTATTCAGCATCATGGTCGGCTGAGAAATAGGCTGGGTGGAACCAACCATACGGAATTCAAATCGGTTACCGGTAAACGCAAATGGCGAGGTCCGGTTCCGGTCTGTGGAATCCATCTGGAAGGATGGCAGTGTGGAAACACCGGATTCATACATCTTGGCTGCAATACTGGAGGTTGCCTCTCCTTTTTCAATAATCTGGGCAACCACTTCCTCTAACTGCTCCCCTAAGAATACGGAAATAATAGCCGGTGGTGCTTCATTTGCTCCCAACCGATGGTCATTACCGGCAGAGGATGCTGACAACCGCAGTATTTCAGCATTATTATCCACTGCTGCCAGCACAGCAGCCAGAAACAGCTGGAACTGAATATTCGTTTCCGGTGTATCCCCCGGATCCATCAGATTCTCCCCTTCACTGGTACTAAATGACCAGTTATTGTGCTTTCCGGAACCATTGACTCCTGCAAATGGCTTTTCATATAACAGACATGCCAGATCATCACGCAATGCTACCTTCTGCAGAGTTTCCATAAGCAAATGATTGTTGTCACTGGCAACATTGGTATTGCCAAATATCGGTGCAATCTCATGCTGGGCCGGAGCCACTTCATTATGCTGTGTCTTTGCTGTAATACCATATTTCCAAAGCTCTGCATTTAAGTCCTTCATAAAGGTAGAAACCTTTTCCTTAATGGAACCGAAATACTGATCATCCAGCTCCTGTCCCTTTGGTGCCGGTGCACCGAACAAGGTACGGCCGGTAAGCTTTAAGTCCTCCCGCTGCATGAATTTTGCTTTATCAACCAGGAAGTATTCCTGCTCCGGTCCTACATTTGCCGTTACCTTTGCCGGCTCCTTACCAAAGTATGCCAGCACCCGCTTTGCTTCCCGGTTCAACGCATCCATGGAGCGAAGCAACGGTGTCTTAAAGTCCAGGGACTCACCGGTATAAGAGGTAAATGCTGTGGGAATACACAATACGGAACAGCCATCTAAACTGGTCTTGACATAGGCTGGTGAAGTACAATCCCATGCTGTGTAGCCTCTGGCAGCACAGGTTGCACGAATACCGCCGGAAGGGAAGGATGAGGCATCCGGCTCTGCCCGCAGCAGCTCTTTTCCGGTAAATTCCATCATGACTTTACCGCTTTTAGTCGGAGCAATAAAGGAATCATGCTTCTCTGCTGTTGCCTCCGTCAACGGGATAAACACATGGGTATAATGAGTAGCGCCTAATTCAATGGCCCAGTCCTTCATGGCAAATGCAACAT
>JAIECC010000141.1 GCA_029068665.1 Lachnospiraceae bacterium | reverse complement strand
CTATAGCCGCAATTCCCCAAATCTTTGAGAAAATCATTTAATGTGTGTCTTAAATCAATAATACCTACAACTTTATTCGCCTCATCCATTGCAAAAAATGTATCTGTAACAACCCAATCAGGATTTACTGTTTCGGCATCTATATTATCTGTTATAGATTTTATCCATTTTTCATAAGACTCAGTTTTATCAAACAATTCGCTACCGTTAATAATCATTTCATTATTATCAAAAAATTCCTGTCTGAATTCCATAGCTTTTTCTTTTAGCTCTAAAGTTGGTCTGATTAATCTGATTTTCTTCATGATCTCATGTTCTCCAAATCCCAATTTGCCAGCCTCCTTAAACTAAATGTGGATTTATCACTGCATTATAATGTTCATTTTAACAAGATGGTTTGCTTGGAGCAAGATATGTTGGTAAAATTTTTCTTGAGTTACCGCAAATCAAATGATTTTGTATTGCGCTTTGCGTTACAAATGGGTATAATAAGGAAAAAAGGAAGGTGACAGCAATATGGCAACACGAAGTGCAAATGTAAACGTTAGGGTAGAACCGGATGTTAAGAAACAGGCAGAGGATATATTGGATAAACTTGGTATATCAGTATCAGCCTTTATTAATATGACCTATAGACAGGTAATTATGAAAAGAGGAATTCCTTTTGCTGTTGAATTACCTACAGAAATAAAAACCCTTGATACCATGACAGGTGAGGAGTTTGATGAGATGATGCAGAGTGGATTAGCACAGGCAAAAAGTGGAGAATCTGTACCTTATGAGGAAGCCTTTGACCAGCTTATGAAAGGGCTTTAAGCATTATGAAAAACCAATATAAAGTGCAGATCACAAAATATGCACTGGTACAGATGAAAGAAATCAGGAATTATATTGCAAATGAACTCCACGCTCCAAAGGCGGCATATAATTTAATTTTGGAAATGAAAAATAAGGTTGCTTCATTAGACAATATGCCAGAATGCAATCAGCTTGTTGATTCACCTAAATGGAGAGAACAGGGAATCAGAAAGATAATAGTGAAAAATTTTATCATGTATTACTGGATTGATGAGGAACAGCGGACGGTTTATATAACTGCCGTTGTGTATGAAAAAAGAAATCAATTAAAAGAGCTTAATAAAATGGAAATAAAATAGCATTTGGTGAAACAAACGGGAAATTAGTCTTTAAGCTCTATCAAAATGCCATATCTTTATAAGCAATTTCGTCAATATTTTCATTTATGTAGCGGACACCGATTCCATTATCCTCAAGGTCTTCACCGCCCCACGTTCTTGAGAAGAGTAAATATATGCATCGCCCCTCGTCCATCGCAAAATCCCATGGAACAACAATCGTTTCCAATGTTACTGCCTGTAAAAGCGCTTCCTTTGTTTTGATCTCCGGCCACCATTCTGCTGCTTCCTTCTCGTCATCCGGACCATAGGAATAATACTCTTCCTCATTATAGTATTTAATCAGAGCTTCGATTAATTCTGGCTGTAACTCTGACCATTTCTCTAAAAAACTGGTAAATACCGTTTTCTGCCGTTCGGTAATCACATCTTCTTCTCCTTGATGTATCAATAATTCTATGGTGTATGTGTTTTCGCCGAAATCCAGAGTTTGCTTTCCCCACCAGCCATAATCATCTTCTTTTCTTAATTCGCCAAATACTATATCTTTCATAACCTTTACCTCCATCTGCAAACTCAGAGTGATAGATTTTCTCCGGGGTTTTCAATAATTTTCATCATCTCAGCAGTGATTTCGTCAAGTGACATTTCTGGAATATTAGCTGCTTGATTTCGTAATTCATAAAAAGCATTCTTTGCTTCTGCTCTTGTTATTATTTGTTCAGCCATAACAGCCCCTCCTTATATATTGCAGTTGTTTTGCATGTGTTTGCAATGATATTGTATTCTTAATATTCATAAATATTAATAAATTTTAGGACGTTACTCTATTGATTGTACCATTTCATGGAATGATACTTTGACATCTCATCTATAAAACCAATAGATTTATAAAGATGGTATCCATCTTCTGTGGATTTCAGTTCTACAACACTTAGATTTTTTTCGACTGCATCTGACAGGAGTTTATTCATAATCTGTTTTGCATATCCTTTATTTCGATATGCCGGATTTGTATAAACATTCAATACCGTTCCTGTTCTGCCGGTTATAAACGCTGGGCTCATTGGTTTTTCAACTACCAGTAAAAAAGCACAGGCAGCAACTTCCCCTTTGTCTCTTATTAGATAACAAAAGATATTCTGATTAAGATGCTTTCTAAAATAATTCGGTAAATTCTGTTTGATTCTTTGTATATCATCCTCACTTAATTTACCGGAATCCTCTTTCAAGTATGCCAATCTTAATTCTGTCAATATATCAATATCTGCAATTTTAGCATTTTCAACTATCATTGGAACCTCCTGCACATTTTAATTTGCTTAACTCAATAAACTGGAATTTGTATTACCAAAAGTAGAATGGAATAACCGTTTTAATAATTAGTGCAAAAACAATGGCAATTCCCATCATACATATCGTTTCTTTGACGGATTTCCGTAAAACAAGTATTCCAAGTAGCAGCATCAAGACGTTAAGCCAAGAACGAATATCTATATAAAACATACCATACACAAAAGCCGTGTTCACCAAAACGCCTAAAATACCTGCGGAAAAAATAAGGGCGACCCATCCTTCCCCTTTTGCATACCAGCATAAAAAGCCAAGAAACGGAGAGGCGATTGTATATGCAATCCAAATCATAGCATAGCTTTTTGGAAAGAATCCTGCCACAAAATTGCAGTATATATAATAGCTTCCTACAAATCCCGTAAAAAACAAGAAAACATTGATTGCGGCTCTAAAAGATGTATGACTGTATACAGCGATACAGACCGCAATCACAATCCATGGTGCAAATCCACCTAAGAAATTATGAAAATCCAAGGCATTATCAATCGCCTGCAACAGCACCGGAAGATGACCCTGATGATAGTCTAAATATTTGGAAAATGTTCCCATACAGATTCCCAAAAGCAAAATACCGATAGTGAAAATTACTTGCATTTTTACAGAATCTGACTTTTTAGGCGCTCGTATTCTATCTAGCAATTCCATTGTTTTCCTCCACACAAATTCCGATTTATCGCTCCATTACAATTTTCATC
>JAIECC010000140.1 GCA_029068665.1 Lachnospiraceae bacterium | reverse complement strand
GTTTTGGCACCCTGTCCACCGCGACCGTGCCATCTGATTTCCACTGTCTGACTCATGGTAATTCTCCTTTTCGTGCATTTTATGCTTTTTTTGTATGAATTAAAATGTATCATTTATCGTCTGCGTGTTACAAAAGCATACAATTTATAACGATATCTTATTAATTATAGCAAAGTTTGAGGATAAGTAAAGAAGGAAATGTGAGAGGAACCCCTTTTGTCTGACAAAAAGGGTTCCCCTCAGAGTATAGATTGATATAGGTTATTTTTATTATTCTATGGTGTTGACTGCTCCAATGAAAATCGGCAGACCGGTTTCCGTATCAATGATCGCATATACAAAGGGACGATTCAGATATACCGTTGGCGGTGCTACCGGATCAATCATGGCAGCTTCATTCGTCATTTCCACTGCGGTAACAGCTGCTGCTTTTGTGCCTGCCCGGTCCACCTGGATATAGGTTTTGTGCAGCACCCGGTTAATGTACAGGCAGCCGGTGTTAGTATCTGCCATTTGGCTGAAATCTGCAGTTGTTGTGAAAGCATTTTCCATGCCCATAGTCTTGAGTGGTTCACTAAGCTCAGTATCATAATCATAAGTAAATTCCGGTATCTGCACCAGAACATCCTGATAGCTCCGATTGTCATATAGAGAAAGGAAGGAACTGCCATCCATAGAGGACAGGTATTCTTCTACTGTAGTGCCTTCTTCCGGAAGAAGAGCCAGAAAAGCATAATCACCGCCCTTGTAGTTCTTGACAAATCCGGTTACATGGTCACCAACGATATATTGGGACTCCGTGCTTCCCAGCATTGCCACCGTTTCCTTATTTCCCAGATAATTGATAAATGTGCCATTCTCATTTACTTGTCTTTCTTTATATGGTGTTTCCCAGGCTCCTTCAAAGGCAAGGGCATTGATGAGATACATCACAGCCACATCCGGAATTTCATTAAGCAGCTGGCTGATCATGACGTTGGTATTGGTATTCACCCAGTTATTGATATCTTTTACCGTTGTATCGT
>JAIECC010000014.1 GCA_029068665.1 Lachnospiraceae bacterium | reverse complement strand
TGGTTGTGCCATTATATACGAATATATATACTATGAAAGTAATTATGTCGGCAACATACCGGACCCGAATTTTGGTATTCTGCCATTGCTTATGATTGGCAATCCGTTGACCGGATTTTTGGATTATATGCTGCGGGTAATGGATGTATACAGCATAGCAGAGATGATTGATGATGCGGATGCGTTTGGTGTTATTATGCCGGTGATTGCCCATGCATGGATTCCAATGAATATTCTGGCCTGCGGAGGAATCAGTTATTTCTTTCTTAAGATGGCAGCAAAAAAACTGAATCCGATTAAGAAGCTGAAAAAGAAAAAGCGGGCACCGGTTCCAATGCCGGTACAGAATCCAAACCCGGCTTCCCTTCAGGGTATGCCTCAGTTATATCAGCCTCAGCAGGGTGTATTACAGGCACAGCAGGCAGTTCCATCACAGGAGGCGACGGCTATTACAGAGCAGCTAACCCAGCAGATGATACAGCCACAACAGGAAAATACCCAAATGCAGCAGAACCTTCAGGCTTCACAGGCAGAGCAGCAAATTCCACAGGCAGTTCCGTCTCAGGAGCCCAAGGCTATTACAGAAAAATTAATTCAGCCAGGGGTAGCAGTGCAGGAGGACAACAAGGAACAGCAATCGTCACTCAATGAATAGTCAGGCATATCTGCCCGGTTCATGAGAAGATAAGGAGGATAGTCTATGAGTCAGATGGATGCTCAGATTATAAAGTTTATAAAGCGGGTACGGAGGCGAATTACAGAGCAGAACATGCTTCGATTTGGAACCTACGGTGTGATTGGGGGCTTTGGGCTTGCAGTGGTTTTTTCCGTGATTGCATTATTTGTTCCTTGGTATTATGCAACCGTATTTGCACTATGTGCCGCAGTTGTTGGCATTCTGTCCGGTATTATTGTAGGAATTGTAAAACGACCGGATATGAAGGCGGCTGCATTGCAGTTGGATCAGCATGGATTTCATGAACGTCTGATTACTTCCTATGAATTAGTAGGAAAAGAGGATGTGGTCAGCAACATGCAGAAGCAGGATACTGCCAGACGGCTTGGTGGCTTCCAGGTGCGGAAGACCTTTCCATTAAAACCTTCATGGCAGGGAGTAGTAACCATGCTGGGACTGGCAGCAGCATTTGTTATCATCAGTTTTATTCCCACGGCTGCAAAGGAACGGGCAGAAGAATACCAGGAAATTGTAACGCAGGTGGAGGAAGAAGTCCAGAAGATTGAAGATGCCATTGAGCATATAGAAAAAATGGATGAATTAACGGAGGTTGAGAAGGAAAGCCTGCTTTCTGTTTTAGAAGAGGCAAAACAGGAACTGCAGGAAGCTGGAAATAAAGATGAATTGTCCAGAGCAAACGAGCGGATTTCAGTCAAGATGACCCAGGAGGCCAATCAGACAGGATATCGAAGTGTCAGAGAAGAACTGCAATACCTTTCGGCAGCGATCTCGGAGCAGGAAAAGACACCGGAGCAGCAGCTGGCAGAGGATTTGCGTGATTTACAGCAGGATTTGCAGAATCTGAATGCCAATACCAGTCAAAGTGACCGTCAGGCAATTGCCAATGAGCTGCAGCGGCTGGGGCAGCAGACCGGAAATCAGACCATGCAGCAGGCAGCCCAGAGCCTGACTAACAATACCCTGTCGCAGCAACAGCTGCAGTCATTACAACAGTCTGTGGCAAATCAACAGAATGCTGCTCAGAATAATAATCAACTGGCAAACAATAATCAGAACAACCAGAACGGTCAAAATGGTCAGAACGGTCAAAACAGCCAGAACGGCCAGAATAACCAGAATGGTCAAAACAACCAGAACAATCAAAACGGCCAAAACAAACTGAATTATCATAATAATCATAACAATCAAAACGTTCAAAATAACCACAAGTCTCATAATAACCAGAATGGTCAGAACAACCAGAATGGTCAGAACAACCAGAATGGACAGAATAACCAGAATGGTCAGGACAGCCAAAACGGTCAAGGCAGCCAAAACGGTCAAGGTAACCAGAATGGACAGAACGGCCAGGGCAGCCAGAATGGTCAAAGTGGGCAGAGTGGCACCGGCTATAATACCGGCGGACCGGAAGGTACACAGCAGACTGCCGGAACCAATGGACAAATGATTACGATTCCGAACCGGGAATTACAGGATAATGAAAGTCTGGATGGCAAGGTAAATGCCAATGGAACCGGTATTAACCAACAGGGCGGAGAGGCCTGGGCAGGTACTTCCGTGAATTATCAGCAGGTAATCGGAAATTATTCGCAAAATGCCTACAACCGGGTGGAAAGCTCCAATTATCCAAGCGGTGTACAGGATATTGTAAAATCCTATTTTGAAGAGTTAAATAAATAATAAGGAGAAGGGTTATGATTCAAAATGAGCAGGAAATGAAGCAGGTCATTGATCAGATATTACGTTGTGAAGAAGAGATCGGAAAAACCATTATTGGGCAGCATTCCATTATCCGGCAGATGATCATTGCCATTTTAACGGATGGTAATGTATTGCTGGAGGGTGTTCCCGGTGTGGGAAAAACCCAGATGGTAAAGTCCATCTCCCGAAGCATGAATCTGGCATTTTCCAGAATTCAGTTCACACCGGATCTGATGCCGGCAGATGTAACCGGTACAAATCTGATTGTAAAGGAAGAGGGACAGAATAAGTTCCAGTTTGAAGCAGGACCGATTTTTGCCAATATTGTTCTGGCAGATGAAATTAACCGGGCAACACCAAAGACACAGTCTGCCTTGCTGGAAGCCATGCAGGAGAAAACAGTTACGGTTGGTAAGCACACCTATCTGCTGCCAAAGCCTTTTATGGTTCTGGCGACCCAGAATCCCATTGAAAATGAAGGAACCTATCCCCTGCCGGAGGCACAGCTGGACCGGTTTTTGTTTAAGCTGAATGTCCGTTTTCCGTCCAAAGAGGAATTGCGTGATATTGTGAATCTGACCGTGAATCAGCGGGAAGCAGCATTTTCTCCGGTAATGACAGCAGAGGATATCCTTCGCATCCGTCAGGTGATTTACGATATTCCTATTGCAGATGCGGTTATGGATTATGCAATGAATCTGGTATATAATACCCATCCGGAATTAAAGGATGTACCGGATATTACGAAAAAGTACATTTCGAATGGTGCCAGTCCACGTGCGGCACAGGCAATCATTAAAACGGCAAAGGCAAGAGCCTTAATGGAAAACCGGTTTAACGTATCCTTTGAGGATATTCAGTATGTGGCCTTTCCGGTATTACGGCATCGTATTATCTGTAATTTCGAGGCGCTTTCTGACAATATGACACCGGATAAGATTATTGCACAGTTGATTCAGCAGCAGTAGCAGTGACAGGAGCAGAATATGGGTGAGAAGTTATTTGACCAGAGTTTTTTTACAAAACTGAATCAGCTAGCCATTGCAATGAATACCCATATGACCCATGGTATGGGCGGAGGAAGAAAGTCTAATGCAAAGGGAACCTCTGTGGAATTCTCAGATTATCGGGAATACATTCCCGGCGATGATATCCGCCGAATCGACTGGGGGGCTTATGGACGGCTGGACAAGCTTTACATTAAACGATTCATGGAAGAGAAGGAAGGGATTTTCCAGATTTTTATTGATACCTCTAATTCCATGAGCTTCGGAGAGCCGAAAAAGTCCAGAACAGCCTTACAGCTGGCAGGGGCATTGGCCTATCTGGTACTGAATAATCTGGACCGGGTATATGTCAGTGAAATGCAGGAAAGCACCCTGACCCAAGGGAAGGGAAGGGCTGGCAAACAGGCATTCCAGCAGATTATGCAGGAGCTGGAGGCAGTTGAATTTGATGGCAGAACCAATCTGAATAAAGCTATTATGTCCCGACAGTACCAGGGAAGTGGTGTTTCCATTGTCATCAGTGATTTTTTGGATGAAAAGGGAATCGAGGAAGCAGTGAAATACCTTCGGTATAAGAAGCAGCAGGTTATTTTAATCCAGGTGCTGGCAAGGCAGGAGGTAGACATCGAGGGAGACGGCGTAGTGAATCTTCTGGATATGGAAACCGGTGAGGAGGTTCGGTTATCCTTAAACCGGACTACCATAGAGCAGTATAATCAGGCATTACAGAACATGACAGAGCGGATGAGTGCCCTGGCACGGAAGTATGAGATGACGTTCATCCGGATGATTGCAGATGAACCTTTAGAGAAATTCTTATTTGATCATGTATGCAATCAAGGGATAATTGTTCGGAAGTAAGGAACTTCCTTCCATTGAGATAGTAACGGAGGAGTAAGGATGGAACAAAATACACAACAAAATACACAACAATATACTCAACCAGTATATCAGGAATCCTATGATTATTATACGTCCCAGACGGGAGGAGAACCGAAAAAGGGAATGCCCTGGTGGGGGATATTACTGATTGTAATTGGTAGTATGGGAGTCTTGGCAGTTATTGTGGTGATTGTGCTTATTGTGCTGTCGTTTATGCTGACATTTGTGAGTGTCAGCAGACAAACACCTTCTTATATGGGCATTGATGAGTCCAGTACTGCCGGCACGGTGAATCCGGGAGATACTTCTCACGTTCCTGTCAATACTGTCGTTACCACAGAAGATGTGGGAGGTGAAAACAGCAATAGTCAGGATGATTTCGGGAAAGAGAAAACTATCAGCGGCTATGGTGCAGCAGTATCCATTTTGATGGTGCCACAGGACTTTGAACCGGATAAAGAGTCCAGCTATTCAGATATGATATTCTATATGGATGAGGATTATAATATGTTGTACTATGCGATTCTTCCATATAGTACGGCACAGGATGTGATTGATAACTATACAGATTACACAGATGATGACAATGCCACAATTTCTACAGGCTCTTATACCAATGATGAGGGACGGGTATTTCAGTATCTTTATGTAGAATCAGTATATGGTAGTTTTTCCGATCAGGAGATTACCTTTGCTGCTGATATGGGAAATGGTTGTGTTTGCAAGATATTTATTAGCAATATGACAGAGGAAGAGACCATTTCACCGGAGGAGTATTTTTATCTGTTAGATAGTGACGCATTACAGTTTTCCATAGAGGAAGAGCAGGAATAGGATGAACAGAAGTGGATATTAGAGAAATGGAATATGGAGATAAATCATGACAATAACGAACTGGTGGCCCCTTGCATTGCTGATTTTAATTCCGGTGATTGTTCTGCTTTATATGCTGAAGCAGAAGGCAAGGGAATATCCTTTTTCCTCCAGTATGCTCTGGAGAGAAATTTACAATAACATAGAAGCAACGAAGCCATGGGAAAAGCTGAAAAAGAATCTGTTGATGTTCTTGCAGATTTTAACAGTTTTGCTTCTGATTTTTGCATTAATGGCACCATATTTAAAGCATGGCGGTAAGCGGTATGATAATGTGGTGATCGTAATTGATACCAGTGCCAGCATGGGCATTCAGTACAACGAGAACCGAACCCGGCTGGAGGAGGCTGTGGAACGGGCTTGTGATTATGTGGATTCCTTAAGTGAGACTGCGCAGATTACCATTCTGACTGCCAATCAGGAAGCCGGGATTGTGAAGACCAATGTGACGGATAAGGCAGAGCTGCGGCGGGTTTTGAAGAATCTGACTGTTACGGATCTGAGTGGTGATGCAGGAGCGGCAGTCAGTGTGGTTCAGTCCATGGTAAATCAGTGGGAACAGTATGATGCCGTATTCTTTACAGATACGCCGGTTGAACTGGGGAATCTGGAAGCACAGGTCATTAATCTGTATACGGACTATCAGAACCTTTCTATGGATTATGTCAGCTACGGCATGGAGCAGGATGCATCCGGAAATTCCTCTATGACAGTGATTGGTAAGATTACCAATGACACCGGGGCAGATGTAACTACGGATGTGAACCTGTATGGAGATGATACCTTACTGATGGTACAAAGTGTAACCGTTCCGGCTGCCAGCTCTCAGATCGTTTATTTTCAGCAGGTGAATTTTAATGGCAGGGTCTTAATGGCGGAAATCAACAATAAGGATGACTTAGAAGCAGACAATAAGGCCTATGCGGCTCTAAATGCAGAGGGACAAAAGCGCGTACTTTTAGTGACCAATGACAATATGTTCCTGGAGAAGGCAATTGTGAATATCCCATGGGTAGACCTGTATAAGACCAATCAGCTCTCTGCAGTTGTCAAGGACGAGACCTATGATTTATATATCTTTGACGGAATGGTGCCGGCAGAACTGCCGGAGCAGGGGAATTTTATCTATCTGAATCCGGCATCCGGAGGGGAGATTAAAGTAGTGCAGATGCTCAATAATGTAAATCTTGCCTTTACGGATACGGAAATCACCAGATATGTAGCGAATTTTACCTTTGGTGCATCCGAAGCAAAGGAATATGAACGGCCGTTGTGGGCAGACAGCTTCATTAGCAGCGGCAATGGCTGTGTAGGTTATTTTGGGGAAAACGGCGGACGAAGAATCGCTGTATTGGGATTGGATATTCATCATTCCGACCTGGCTTTGCAGGCAGAATTCCCCATCCTGATTTCGAATCTGATGGATTATATGATGGTAAGCGGCATGGTATCCGAGTCTTATTATGAGACTGGTGATAAGATTGTTTTTAATGGAAATCTCAATGGTTCTGACCTGACCATAACCACACCGGATGGGAAAAAGACTACACTGGCGGCGGCGGTAGCTACCAGTGCCTACACGAATACGGGACAGGCAGGTGTTTATACAGTATCTCAGACGGTAAAAGAGGAAGAAAAGCTGGAAATGTTTGTGGTACGGTTTCCAGTGGAACAGGAGTCTCATCAAAATGGGGAAGCAGTGAGTGAGGGTGAAACCATTGGTGAGGATGAAAAGAATCTGACCGGCGGCAGGGATTTACGGAATCTGATTATTCTGTTGATTCTGCTGGCACTGGCAGTTGAGTGGTTCGTATATGTTCGTCAGCATTAAGCATAGGTGGAGGATAGCATGAGTGTAGAAATGAGCAATCCCTGGTGGCTGTTACTGATTCCGGTAATAATTGCCGGACTGGTAATATCTGAGCGGTTTTTCCGCATGAAAAATAAAGGGAAGAAAATAAAATATATTGTTATGCGTGGTCTGATTGGAACTTTACTGGTTTTAACGTTGTGCGGACTGAGCTTTAAGATTACCACTAAGCAGGTGACCACTATATTTTTAGTGGATGTATCGGACAGTAATGAAAAGAACCTGGATGAGATGGAGGCCTATATACGGAACTGTATTGAGGACATGCCAAAGAAAAATCAGGCAGGCGTAGTGGTATTTGGTGATGATGTGCTGGTAGATCAGTTTGTAACGGATAAAAAGATTTTTTCCGAGGTGACCTCGTCACCTGTTACAACTGCAACCAATCTGGAGAAGGCAGTGTCCACTGCATTGACGATTTTTCCGGAGGATACGGCAAAGCGTCTGGTACTGATTACGGATGGACTGGAAAATGCAGGCAGTGTAGAGAAAATGGCAGGTACGGTTGCCGCACAGGATATTGATGTGAAGGTTCTGAAACTGGAACAGAACATGGGAGAAGAGGTGTATGTCAGCAATCTGGAACTGCCACAGCAGGTCCATATCGGTGATACCTTTAATGTAAAGGTTACGATTCAGAGCAATGTATCCACGGAAGCGGTGGTAAGCTTATATTCCGGCAGAACCCTGAAGGGACAGTCTACCGTGAATCTGACAGCAGGACAGAACCAGTTTGTCTTTCAGGATACAGGGGAAAGTAACGGGACCCAGGATTATCATGTAATGGTAGAACCGGTGAACGATACTATGAGCATGAACAATGAATATTGTGCGTTCACTCAGGTGGAAGCAGAACCGAAGATTCTCCTGGTGGAAGGAACACCGGAGGAGGGCAGGGAGCTGGCAGCTATTTTAGATGCCTGCGGAGTTCGGTATGACAGAATCACCCCGACAGGTGTACCGGAGGAAATGTCTTCTCTGGTGCAGTATAAGGCAGTTGTTATGGTAAATGTTCATGCCAGAGATCTGCGGCAGGGCTTTATGGACAATCTGGAAAGCTATGTACGGGATTATGCCGGCGGATTGATTTGTACCGGTGGTGCCAATAGCTATGCCATGGGAGGCTATCAGGAGACCTCTTTAGAGACTGTACTTCCGGTAAATATGTTCCTGGAGGGAGAACGGGAAGTACCGACTATGGCGATTGCCATGGTCATTGACCATTCCGGAAGTATGTCGGATACGGCAGATGGCGGCAGCGGCGCTAACTGTCTGGACCTTGCAAAGGAAGCTGCTATAGAAGGAGTTAAGAACCTGCGGGATCTGGATGAAGTCGGTGTTCTTGCCTTTGATGATACCTTTGACTGGGTCGTACCGATGCAGCAGGCATCCAACCGCTCTACAGTAAACAATGGAATTGCCACCCTTCAGATCGGTGGCGGTACCAGTATTTATCCGGCGTTGGACGAGGCGGCCACCAGACTGCAGCAATCGGATGCCCAGATCAAGCATATTATTCTGTTAACGGATGGTCAGGATTATTATGACCAGTATAATGATGTAATCAATAAGATCAATGATGGGGGCATGACCTTGTCTACCGTTGCCGTAGGTACGGAGTCCGATCAGCAGCTTTTGCAAAAGCTGGCCAATCAATGTGGAGGACGATATTATTATACGGATATCAATAGTGGTATTCCGAAGATTTTTGCTCAGGAGATCATACTGTCCGGTAAAAGCTATATCATAAATGAGGAATTTGTACCGGTCATTACCAGTAATTCAGAAATCATCGAAGGTCTTATGACGGAGGGCGTTCCTACATTATTAGGCTATATTGGTTCCTCATCCAAGCCTCAGGCGACGGTCATACTGCAATCAGAAGAAGGAGATCCCATCCTTGCTACCTGGCAGTACGGTTTGGGACGGACTATAGCTTGGACCACAGATGCCAGCAATGAATGGACTGGAAACTGGGCAAATTGGGAAAACTATGTACAGCTTTGGGATAATATGATAAATTATGTAGTATCGAATACCCAAATTGGCGGAGACAGCTTAGAAGTTCTGCAGGAAGGAAGTTCTGCAGTTATTTCCTATACCACAGAGAATTATGATAAGGATACGACGATAAAAGCGGTCTGTACGGATGCGGAAGGTAATACACAGGAAATTCAATTGGATCCTGTGGCACCTGGAAAATACGAAGCGAATCTGGCAATGGATGATATTGGAATCTATACCATCAGCCTGCAGAATCGCCGGGGTGAAGAAGTGCAGGGCAGTATGATAACAGCTGCTGCCATGCAGTATTCACCGGAATACCGGTTTGATTTGGTCACAGATGGTCTGGATGCTTTTGTAGCACAGGCAGAGGGCCAATTTATCACCTATGAGGAGGATATTTTTGCAGGGAAGCTGGAGACAGTACGGGCAAGGACGAATCTTGCCATTCCTTTGATGATTGCTGCTATGGTTCTATTTATGCTGGATATTCTGGCCAGACGAATGAACATTGATTATCTGGAGTGGATTCCGGGGCTGCTTCGGAAAAAGAAGAGTGTGGCAGCGGGCAGAAAGGTGGCAGGAGGCAAAACTGTAGAAGGCAACAGCCCGTTAGTGACAGAAGGAATACCGGCAGCCGGTGGACGGAAAAAGGCAAAAGGGGAACAACAAACCGCGGGGGAAAGCCGGACAGAGGAAAAGACTGCCCAGACAGAGAAGCTGACAGCAGAGAAACAGCCACAGGTGGAAAATGACTGGGTGGCAGCAAATGAAAAACGGAAGAAAAAAGAAGCAGCCCGGGCAGCAAGACGGGCAAGGGCAGCCAAAGAACAGAAAAAGAAAAAACCGGAAGAGAACGGAGAACAGGCGCTGGATATGGAAGAATTGCTTCGAAGAAAGCAGGACCGGGACTGGTAAGCCTGATTTCAGATGAAAATGCAGGATGGGAGTTAATTCACTAAAACTGCTGCAGGGACATAAAAAGGAAGGGACGTTTTAGTATGGAAGCAATATTAAATGTATGGAATTCAATTATGAATCTGCCGGAGCGGATACCGATTCTGGTTTATATCTATTTAATTATCGGATTTGTCCTGTTGATTAAAGGTGCAGATTTCTTTGTGGATGGTGCTTCGGCCATTGCAAAGCTGCTGCGGGTTCCATCGGTGGTCATTGGACTTACCATAGTGGCATTGGGGACCAGTGCACCGGAGGCAGCTGTAAGTATTACTGCAGGACTTAGCGGCAGTAATGAAATTGCAATCAGCAATGTCATTGGCTCCAATATCTTTAACCTTTTGATGGTCATTGGAATCTGTGCCGCAATCCAGGCCTTTGCTACAGATATGGAGATGTCTCTAATACACATCGGACGCTGACGACGAA
>JAIECC010000139.1 GCA_029068665.1 Lachnospiraceae bacterium | reverse complement strand
GTTTCATGGGGATTTCCTCTTATCTTTCATCAGAATCCTTTGCTAAGAATTATCCGGATTTCCCGGTTTGCTTCTGCTGTTTCACTCCTGCACAGGAATAACAGAAAGAGGCTGTCAACAGGACAACCCCTTTCAAATATTAGCAGTTATACCGGATATACTTTATTTTCCACATCCGCTACAGATGTGTCAACTTTTGTCTTCTGTGCTTCTCTGTATTTAAAGAATTCTGTGGCAACCTGCGGGAATAAGGCATAGGTTAATACATCCTCATCCTGCTCCTTGTACTGTGCCATCTCTGCCTCGATTTTATCCAATTCCGGCTCTAACAGGTCTGCTGGGCGACAGGTCAACGGCTCTGTATCACCAATAACCTTTTTCTGAACCTCTGTATTGAACGGCTTAACGGTCTGACCGTATTTTCCTGCCAGTACATCTTTCGTTTCCTTGGTGGTTGTCTTATAACGCTCACCGGTAATTACATTTAATACGGCCTGAGTACCCACAATCTGGCTGGATGGTGTTACCAGCGGACATTCACCAAAGTCCTTACGAACTCTTGGAATCTCCTCTAATACATCATAATAACGATCCTCTGCCTTCATTTCCTTTAACTGGGATACCATATTGGACAGCATACCGCCCGGCACCTGATACATTAAGGTCTTAATATCTACACCCAATACCTTTGGATTCAATAAGCCGGAAGCAATGGCTTCCTCTCTTAATGGACGGAAGTAGTCTGCAATCTCAGCCAGTAAGTTCTGGTCGAAGCCCGTATCATATGGAGTATCCTTAAAGGTCTCTACCATAACCTCGGTTGCCGGCTGACTGGTTCCTAACGCAAATGGAGACATTGCCGTATCAATTACATCACAGCCTGCCTCTACTGCCTTTAAGTAGGTCATGGAAGCTACACCGGAGGTGTAATGTGTATGAAGCTGAATCGGCAGACTGGAGCCTTCTTTTAAAGCTTCTACTAATTCTGTTGCCTTATATGGCACCAGCAAGCCTGCCATATCCTTGATACAGATGGAATCAGCACCCATATCCTCAATACGCTTTGCTGTTTCTTTCCAATAGTCCAGGGTATACGCATCTCCCAAAGTATAGGACAATGCTACCTGTGCATGGCCTTTTTCTTTATTGGCTGCCTTTACGGCTGTCTGCAGATTTCTCAAATCATTCAGACAGTCAAAGATTCGAATTATGTCGATTCCATTCGCAATGGACTTCTGTACAAAGTATTCTACCACATCATCTGCATATGGACGATAGCCCAAAATATTCTGTCCACGGAACAGCATCTGCAGCTTGGTCTTCTTAAATCCGTCCTTTAACTTACGAAGTCTTTCCCATGGATCTTCATGTAAGAACCGCAGGGAAGCATCAAAGGTAGCACCGCCCCAGCATTCTACTGAGTGATAGCCAACCTGATCCATTTTATCAATAATCGGTAACATTTGTTCCGTTGTCATACGGGTTGCAATCAGTGACTGGTGTGCATCCCGCAATACAGTTTCAGTAATCTTAATCGGCTTTGCCGCATTCTGATCTGCCATAATATATCCTCCTTCTATTCGGTCAATTCATTCTCAATCCTGTTATTTTACCCCAAAAATAGCCATAAAGGTTCCGGCTGCTACTGCCGTACCGATAACACCGGCTACATTTGGACCCATGGCGTGCATCAATAAGAAGTTGGTCGGATCTGCCTCCGAACCTACCTTCTGGGAAACGCGGGCTGCCATCGGCACTGCGGATACACCGGCGGAACCGATTAACGGATTTACTTTACCCTTGGTTGCCCAACACATCAGCTTACCAAACAATACGCCGGCAGAAGTACCGATGATAAAGGCAACAATACCCAGAAAAACAATCTTTAAAGTATCCCAGGTCAGGAATGCCTGTGCAGTTGTGGTTGCACCAACGGAGGTTCCAAGCAGAATAACTACAATGTACATCAATGCATTGGAAGCGGTTTCCGTTAACTGCTTTACAACACCACATTCCCGGAACAGATTACCCAGCATTAACATACCTACCAATGGAGCAGTTGTCGGAAGAATCAGAACAACCACAATTGTAACGATAATCGGGAATAAAATCTTCTCCAGCTTGGATACCGGACGAAGCTGTGCCATTTTAATCTTTCGTTCCTTTTCTGTGGTAAACAGCTTCATGAACGGTGGCTGAATGACCGGTACCAGTGCCATGTAACAATAAGCAGCAACTGCAATCGGTCCCATTAAGGTTCCACCCATGCCAAGCTTACCGGCAAGGAAAATGGAAGTCGGTCCGTCTGCTCCACCAATAATAGAAATAGCGGCGGCTTCTTTTCCGGAAAATCCCATGAATATAGCGAAAAAGTATGCAGCATAAATACCAAACTGTGCTGCCGCGCCCAGCAGAAAGCTTTTCGGGTTTGCAATCAGCGGACCAAAGTCTGTCATGGCACCTACACCCAGGAAAATCAGGGACGGCAGAATACTCCATTCATCCAGCATATAGAAAAAGTGTAGCAATCCTCCATCCTGAATGATGCTTGGGAACATATTTGAAAGTAACATACCAAATGCAATTGGTACTAAAAGTAATGGTTCAAACCCCTTTGCAATTGCCAGCCATAAGAAGAAAAGCGCAAGGCCAATCATCACATAATTTCCCCAGTATAACGTAGAGAAAGATGTCTGGTCAGCAAGATTTTGCAAGGTTGATAT
>JAIECC010000138.1 GCA_029068665.1 Lachnospiraceae bacterium | reverse complement strand
TTTATCAACATTGTATCTGGTGGTATCCATGATTTGGATTCTTATATATAAGATATATCGAAAAATCAGATATCACGCTTCTTTATATGATTAAATAATACAAGGGCTGGTTCATTTCGAACCAGCCCTTGTATATGTATATTCACAATATCATAATATCAACTTTCCGTTTCTCTGCACACATCAATCCATGCCCTATAGCCTGTATACTTCTCCAGTTCTTCAATCGTGGCTGAAACCGCTGTATTTCCACTTCCGGCTGCCGGATATACCACATCATATTGCTTCAGCGATACATCCAAATATATCGGTACAGAACCCGGCACCGCAAAGGGGCAGACACCTCCCGGCACATGACCAATATTTTCTCTACCTCATCAAAAGGTATCATTCTCGCTTTCTCATGGAAATAGCCCTTATATTTCTTATTATCGATTCTTGCTTCGCCTGCCACTACAATTAAAATTGGCTGGCCTCCAACAAAAAATGATAATGTCTTGGCAATCCGGTCCGGCTCTGTATGCAGGGCCTTTGCCGCCAACTCCACCGTTGCACTGGATTGATCCAGTTGAATCAGTTTATGCTCTAATTCCGTTCCTTTTAATGCCTCCTGTACCTTTTCAAATGACATATCTCAGCCACCTCCCCTTCTTCAACCTCTGCTTATGTAACAATGGGAAGCCTCCTATTATATCAGTAGGCTCCCCATATAGTATCTCTTTTCTCACTATGTAGATGCTGTTTTCAACAGACTCAAAATCTATTGCACTGCCTTAAATGCTTCTTCCAGATCTTCAATAATATCATCAATATTCTCTGTACCAATGGATAACCGGATAGTGTTCGGCTTAATACCCTGATCCAGCAATTCTTCCTCATTCAACTGAGAATGGGTAGTGGAAGCTGGATGAATGACTAAGGACTTTACATCTGCCACATTGGCAAGGAGAGAGAACAATTCCAGATTATCAATGAAATCCTTTGCCTTCTGTGCATCTCCTTTGATTTCAAAGGTAAAGATGGAACCGCCCCCATTCGGGAAATACTTTTTATACAGTGCCTGCTGTTCCGGATCATTGGAAACCGATGGATGATGAACCGTCTCTACTTGCGGATGATTATTCAAATATTCCACTACTTTTAAAGCATTCTCCACATGACGCTCTACTCTTAAAGACAGGGTTTCCAGACCCTGCAGGAAAATGAAAGCATGGAATGGAGATAAGGTTGCACCGGTATCCCGAAGAAGGATGGCACGAATCTTTGTAACAAATGCTGCTGCACCAACCGCCTTTGTAAAGCTGACACCATGGTAGCTTGGATTTGGCTCTGTTAAAGACGGGAACTTTCCGCTTGCTTCCCAGTCAAACTTACCACTGTCAATGATGACACCGCCAATGGTAGTACCATGACCGCCAATGAACTTGGTAGCTGAATGAACCACAATATCTGCTCCATGTTCAATCGGACGAACCAGATAAGGGGTTGCAAAGGTATTGTCAATAACCAATGGTATCTTGTGCTTATGGGCAATGTCCGCCACCTTTTCAATATCTACTACATCCGAATTCGGATTTCCTAATGTCTCAATAAAGACTGCCTTGGTATTCTCCTGAATAGCCTCTTCAATCTCCTCATAGTTAAACGGGTCTACAAAGGTAGTTGTAATACCATATTGAGGCAGTGTATGTGCCAGCAGATTATAAGTTCCACCATAAATATTCTTTGCAGCTACAAAATGATCACCATTCTGTGCCAGGTTTTCAAAGGTATATGTAATGGCTGCGGCTCCGGAAGCTACTGCCAGTGCTGCTACACCGCCCTCTAAGGCTGCGATTCGCCGCTCAAATACATCCTCTGTCGGATTGGTTAACCGTCCATAAATATTTCCTGCATCACTCAGGTTAAATCTTGCCGCTGCATGTTCACTGTTTCGGAACACATAGGATGAAGTCTGATAAATCGGTACTGCTCTTGCGTCAGTAACCGGATCCGGCTGTTCCTGACCAACATGTAACTGTAATGTTTCAAACTTTAAATTCCGCTCTGCATATGATTTCTTACTCATCTTACACCTCTTTCTGCAGGTTCTTTCCTGCCATAAATCTTTTTTCTTATTGTTAATCTATGTAATTCCTATCTGTTTACAAGGTTATAATATCATATGGAAAATCTCTTGTCTAATACAGATAAACATGAATTAGTTATAGTTATTAA
>JAIECC010000137.1 GCA_029068665.1 Lachnospiraceae bacterium | reverse complement strand
GCAGAATGTGTACATTCAGCTCCGGCAATTGATTTTCTGCAATTTTTTGTGAAATCCTAAAGTAAATAAAGATTTTGACGATAAATATTGTATAGAGAAATATAAGTCAGAGAGGAAGGTGGGCTAATATGCGTATAGATGCTTATAATCAAATTAATCAAATATATGGCGTAAATAAGACCAAAAAGACTGGAAAGACAGGAAGTGGAAGCAGTGCTACCATGGATCAGGTATCTTTTTCTTCTATAGGAAGAGATATGCAGGTTGCAAAGACCGCATTGGCAAAGGTGCCGGATGTTCGTCAGGAAAAAGTCGATGCCATAAAGAGCAGCATTCAGAACGGCACATACAATGTGAGCAATGAAAGCTTTGCTGAACGGCTGGTATCTGTTTATCAGAATCGGTTTTTGTAAGCATTTGAGTAAAGATAGGAGTTGTCGGTGTGGCTAGTTTGATTGAAGAATTAATTGATGTTCTGGAGCAGGAATGCGTTATTTATGAAGATTTGTACAAAGTATCGGACACAAAGACTCAGGCGATTGTAAAGGGTGACATTGAGAGTCTCCAGAAGATTACCGAGAACGAGCAGAATGTAATCGAAAAGATTCTTGTACTGGAGAAACGGAGAGAGAGTATTGTGAACAATATTGCTGTGGTCCTGAATCAACGTACGAAGGCAATGACAATTGCAGATATTGTGCGTATCATGGAAAATCAGCCGGAGTTTCAGAAACCTTTGAGTAAGCTGCATCATCGGCTTCGTACGATTGTGATGAAGCTGCAGCAGGTGAATGGGCAGAATCGGGAATTGCTGGAAAATTCTCTGGAAATGACAGAATTTAGTATTAATATTCTTCAGACGGCAGGGCAGGCGCCGGAAACGGCGAATTATGACAAGAAATCTTATAGTGGCGAGTCTTTGGGTGTGACATACAGCCAGTTTGACAGCAAGAGCTGAGGGAATGCCGGTGAAACAGGAATGAAAACAGTAGTTAGGAGATGAACATATGTCTGGAACGATGGGAAGAATGTATATCGGTGCATCCGGTTTGCAGGCACAGCAAAATGCAATTAATACAACAGCACACAATTTGACCAACCTGGGTACAGAAGGTTATTCCCGTCAACAGGTATTGATGGCAGATTTGGGCTATCAGAATCTTGGATATACAAAGGTAGTATTT
>JAIECC010000136.1 GCA_029068665.1 Lachnospiraceae bacterium | reverse complement strand
CTCTTGCGATTGCTGTCCGCTGCTGCTGTCCGCCGGAAAGCTGATTGGGCAGATGCTTTCTCCGGTCCTGTAAGCCCAGCATTTCCATTATCTGCTCCACATATGCCTTATCCGGCTTCCGATGGTCTAACAATATGGGCATCGTGATATTCTCTTCCACTGACAGCACCGGTATCAGATGATAGGCCTGGAATACAAAGCCGATTTTTCTTCTCCGGAATACTGCCATCTGCTCATCATTTAACTTGGTAATATCCTTTCCGTCTACCACCACTTTGCCGCTGGTCGGTGAATCCACACCGCCCATTACATGCAGCAATGTGGATTTACCGGACCCGGATGCCCCCACTACAGATACGATTTCTCCCTGCTTTACTGTCAGATTCACATCATGCAGACCCCATACACGTGTGTCGTTTTCACCATAAACCTTTGTTACATTCTCCATTGTTACAATATCCATATCTGATTTCCTCCTGATTATTTTCTTCTCATTTACTAAGTATTTATCAATCACCGCCGGCAGTCAGATCTTCCGCCATATTCTGCCCCAGTCCCTTAAGAGGAACATAAATTGAACCACAGAGCAGTAATATGGAAGCTGCGCTTCCAAGCAGTGCTGCCACAAGCGGGAACTGATAGGAAACACCAAATAAAATGGTTACCATTCTGTAAATATAGGCACTCAAAGCAACTCCCAGCAGTATGCCGAGCAAATCCGCTACTATAGTAGTAATCACACCCTCCAGTAAGACCATCTTCATCAGACGTTTCTTAGAAACACCGATTACTCTTAGCTGGGCGAATTCCTTTCTTCTCAAATACAGATTGCTTGCAGTAGCATTGATAATGTTCAAAGCCGCCATGGATACTACAAAGGCTACTACCAGCACCGCATACCAGAGCTTATTCTTGGCAGAGCGTAATGACTCCATGAGATCCGTATAAGTAGAGCAAATATATGAAGTCTCTCCCACATCGGAACCACCACCTAGATACGCCATATCGTACACATCTCCATACGTATCACCTGTAACCTCTCGATGAATATTATACAGCTTCTTACTATTCGGATACCGTTGTACATGATACTGCATACCGGTATTCATGGTCTCATCCGTACCGGTCAGGGCAAAATACTGATCTAAAGGAAGTACTACGACCATGCTTCCCATTACCCAAGGATTATACCGGTTCACATCTTCATTCAAAATTCCTTCAACCGTATATGTTTTATAATCCCCCTCCTGAATCAGCTTCTGCCAGCAGTCATAAACAATTCCGTTCCAATTCCAGTAATACTTGATATTACATTCGTCCAGTTTTTCTTCAAGTTCTTCGCTGTGTCTGTATTCATCTTCAATCTGCTGTAGTTCTTCCTGATGATCTTTCTCAAGGCTTGCAAGCTGTGGTATAATTTCCGACCGGAACCGCTGCATGTTTACAATGTCAATGGTATCTCCTACCTTATAGTCCGTAAAGACAGCATCAATATATGCAGGACCTAAGGCTTCCATTTCATCACTCTCTACCTCGCCCTCATTAATAATTACGATTCCATTCTCACTGATGTCTAAGGTCCCCTCCACCAAAGCCGACTGATATCTTTGGAAATCCATATCATCATATCCATAGCAGGAGATTCCGGCTACTACATCTGATAGATTTTTCATCCTGGCTGCCGCCTTTTCATCGCTTTGGGCATCTGCCTGTGCTTCCAGATAAATATCATAGATATGGGAGTCCTCTTCCATCCTATTCTTATCATAGTAACTTTCCAAATCTGCAAGCCAGATTTCAGAAGAATAAATCCGTTTGGCTTCCGTTATGCACTCCAGCTCTGACAGCTTTGCCAGCTCTGATGCCGGCGGAAGAATGCTCTGTACCTCATCTGCCGTCTGGTCTACTGCAAGGGGAGATTCAAAATATATTTGAAAATACTGAAGCCGCTCTGTCTGAGATTTCATGAATGCATTTATAGAACTTGCAATACCGGCAATAGCCATAAAGGCACCGATTCCAAACACCATAGATGACACCGTCCGGAAAAACCTGCCCGGATTCCGCATAACACTCTTATAGGCATAATCCCCCTCCACCCCAAAGAGCTTTTGGAACAGATTCTTATCTCTTAATTTTATTTTTTCCTTATGAATCCGATACTCACCACGGATGGCACTGACTGGTGTCATGCCCATAATCAGCTTATTGTTTTCTCCCATGGCAAAGTACAGATCACCTAAGAACACCACCATGATTGCCGCCATAGGAAGGAAATGGAACCCCACCGGCAGCTTGATAATCATTCCTACAATCATGCTTGCCACGGTTCCCAGCAAGCAGCCTGCCAGCACACCGATAATCTCCAGAACAGCTCCCTGCACATAGATAATCCGCTTTAGCTGCCCCTTGGATGCTCCGATGCATCGCATATTTCCGTAATCCCGAATGTTCTCCAAGGTGCATAGCTGTATGGAATTTCGTACAATTCCTACACCGAAAATCGCAAAGACAAAAGAAACCAACAACACCGTCAAGGTCATGATTATAATCAAATTCCCCTGATAGCCCTGCATGTAAGTCCATGCCAGGTCGGAATTCATCTTTCCTTCCAACCCATATTCAGCACGAAGCTGGTCAAAAATGGAGTTCATCCGATAAGGATGACTGGTATTAATGTATAGTGCCATAGGGTATAATTCTTCATGCCGGATACTATACCAGTAATAGGGACCCACATAGGCACTTTTCACCCGGCTGTCTGCCAGAAGCTGATTAATCTGCTCTTGGGTCTCGGTCATCAAAACAATTTCATAGTCCTCGATTTCCCGTTCCTTCTCCCGCTGATTAAGCAGATAACAAAGTCCAAGGTTCAATATCGTAAATAAAATGACCGTTGTTATGATTACACCTAAAATAGTAAGCAGACTCCGCTTCTTATTCATTTTTAAGTATCGAATTGCAAGCATTTTGTAGTTGCTCATTTTGTACCCCCTTGTTTTCATTCGTATTAAAAAGGTATAGCCTTTTTCAGCTATACCCATTATAAGCATTCCATATTACATTCCCATGACATTCTATCTTACAGTTTTGTAAGATTCCTACTTTACAAAGGTCAGTATAAACCAGGTATACTCTCCCTCTTCACTCTTCACATGAATGGACCCACCCATACCTTCGATAATCGACTTGGTCAGGGACAATCCAATGCCCACACTGTTGGGATTCACGGAATGATTCACCCGGTAGAACCGCTTGAATATATTCGGTATCTCCTGCTCCGGAATTCCCGTTCCTTCATCCTTCACATAAATTCTTGTATATACATTCGTACTCTCAACTTCTATGCGTATATCCGTTCCTTCTCCGGAATAATCCGAGGCATTTTTCAATAAATTTATCACTGCCTCCGCCAGCCAGTCCCTGTCACAAATCAGACTGCTGCTCTCCGGGCATGCTACAGTTATCACCTGGCTTCTGTCCTTTACCAGATATTGCACTGCATCTGCCGCCTCCGACAGCAATGGCAGCAATGGGGCTTCCTTTTTCTCGAACTGGATGGCACCTGCCTCAATCCGGGCCAGCTTCAGCATGGAAAGCACCATCCATTCCATACGGCTTAACTGGTTCTGTGCCTCCCGCAGGATCTGCTTCCTTTTTTCCTCATCCTCTACTTTGTCTTCCAGCAACAGATCCATAAACACATTCAAGGATGCCAAAGGTGTCTTTAACTGATGAGAAATATCCGAAATAATGTCCCGCAGGAATATCTTTTCTTCCATTTCCCGATTCCTGCTATCCTTTAATGCATATACCAATTTATAAAAATTACTGTACAGAATTCCTACCGTTCCCTCCCGATATTCCTCTACAGGCGGCTCTGTCCCCTTTTCCATAATGTCATACATCACACCGGAGATGGACTCCATATCCTTGTATAAAGAATCCAAAATCCTGGCAGCCAGCATATAGAGAAGTACCAGAAATACGACAGCAATCAACAGAATTCCTGCCAGTCTCCACGAAAATTCCTCCCATGCAAATACGCACCAGGCCGTAAGCAAGAGAAGAAATATAGCTCCAATTCTCCAAAAGCTTTTACGGAATTTTATCCGTTCAAAGTCACTTTTCATCTGTTATCTCCTGTCCAATATTTATCCCCGCTTCCGAAAGCGGTAGCCCATCCCCCGGACGGTTTCAATCCAGTCTGCATCTTCCTTTAGCTTATCCCGAAGCCGCTTCATATAAACAGAAAGAGTGTTGTCATCCACAAAGGTCTCTCCGGTATCATACAGCCGCTCCAAAAGCTGATTCCTTGTAAGTACCATGCCCTCATTCTGTACAAATTCCTTCAACAGCCGCAGTTCACTAGGAGTCAAATCTACCAACTGTCCCCGGTAAAATAACCGCAGCTCCTTCAACTGGAACTGATGCTGTCCGAAGCTGTAAGCATCAGCCAGTCCCCGGCTGCTAATCTGAGAACGCCGGATATTAGCCGCAATCCGGGATAATAATTCCTTTACCCGATAAGGCTTTGTTACATAATCATCCGCTCCAAGCTCCAACCCCTGTACAATATTAACCTCTTCCCCAACTGCCGTCAGGAAAATAATCGGAGTATGCACATCGGACTGACGAATTTCCTTGCAGAATTCATATCCGTTTCCATCCGGAAGCATAACATCCAGCAAAATCAAATCAATTCGGCTCTGTTCTTTTGCATCTATATCTTGACTGACACCCAGGCCGGCATTGGACCTGTCAAACGCCTCTCTTGCCTCTGCCAGATTCCCGGCATGAATCACCTCATACCCTTCTGCCTGCAATGCATATTCTGTTCCCATGGCGAGGGCAAAATCGTCCTCAACCAATA
>JAIECC010000135.1 GCA_029068665.1 Lachnospiraceae bacterium | reverse complement strand
GGGTAGTGGTATAGGTAATCACTGATGCCCCTAGGACCAGAAATACAATTCGAAGCATTGTATAGCAGGCAGTCCGAAATCCCTGCCAGGATATATGCACAAACCCCCAGTCAATAAATAGGTCGCCCGGTGTAAAAAACATATTCAATACAACGGAAATGATAATAAAGAATAAAATTCCCCGTAATCCCTTCAGCATATAACGCAGCGGAACCTTTGATAAAAGGATATAAAAAATCAGAACTGCCATTGCCAGCAAATACATATATTTGTTATTTGCCAAAAATAAGCTGATCAGATATAAAAACGTAATTGCCAGCTTTGTTCTCGGATCTAAAGCATGAATTACGGATTCTACCGGATAATATTGTCCTATTGTAATATCTCGAATCATTTCCTTACCTCTTTGTGTCAGACTGCTATTTATGCACATATATCGGCTATTTTAAGTGATACACTAGGATAAGTACCTTGTCAGCTCCGCTGCTGCATCCTCCATTTTATAAATATCCGTTCTCACTTCATGGCCTTCCTCTTTCAGCTTCTTCATCAACCGGGAGGTAAAGGGAATATCCAGCCCCAGCTCCCGCAGTGTTCTATCCTGACGAAATACTTCAGATACCTTATCATCATAAAGAATCCTGCCCTGATCCATTACAATGATTCGTTCCGCATACTCTGCCACATCTTCCATGCTATGAGACACCAGAATGATTGTCATGCCTTCCTCATGAAGTGCCTTCAGCAGTTCCAGCAGTTCCTTCCTGCCTGCAGGATCCAGTCCGGCTACCGGTTCATCCAGCACCAGAAAGTCCGGTTTCATTGCAAGAACGCCGGCAATTGCCACCCGGCGCTTCTGACCGCCGGACAATTCAAATGGCGAAAGGTCATATACAGTATCATTTAAACCGACTGCCGCTATCGCCTGAAAGGCACGCTGTTGAATCTCCAATAAAGAAAGCTTTAGGTTTTTGGGTCCAAAGCTTACGTCCTCCAAAACCGTTTCCGCAAAAAGCTGATATTCCGGATATTGAAATACCAGACCTACCTTTTCCCGAAGATAGGTACGATTATAGCCTTTATCATATATATCCC
>JAIECC010000134.1 GCA_029068665.1 Lachnospiraceae bacterium | reverse complement strand
CTGCTAGAAGAATCAGGCCGCAGCACTGCATTTTAATATTCATTGTATACCTCGTATTGTTTATCCTGTTTTATCCATGCAATCCGGATGAATTGCACTTTAACTGTTTCATATTATCTCCTAATTTCCTCATGCCAGCGGCGGGCTGCATATCTTGCAGCTTTCTCCACCTGCTCTAAGCTTGCCTGATTTACCGTTTCAAGTTGATACTGTTCCAACAAATAATCAGAAACCCCTTCATAATAACTGCTAATGGGATGCTCTACATCTGCATACTCATCCATTTGAAAAAATTTATAGAATGTTTCTAATTGATCAATGGAATTTATATCGGAACAAAAAGCATAATACTCATACATTAACTGTTCCTTTGTCAGTATTTCTCTCGGATGAAACTCATTGTACAAAATGACGTCCATAAGAAGTCTGCGTTCATCCACTTTCAGTTCAATCACTTCCACTGTATGCGCAGTATAACGAAATTCTCCCTCAATACTCAGTATAGAGGTATATTTTTCGTTTTTTGCCTCCATGGCAAATTTACTATTTCTATTTCCTTTCACTATGGCAAGGATGACGACTGGAATAATCACTACAATAAGCAAGATCAAATTCAGGGTCTTCTTATTTATCATTTATATACCTCAATAAATACTCTTTGGTGTCTTTTCAATCGGCCGATAGCCCTGTTCCGCCAGTTCCTGTAAAATGGCATCCTTATGCTCCGGACCGAAGGCCTCCATAGTAATTACCAGTTCCACTGCACTATTCCGGTTCAAGCTGACGAACTGATTATGCTCCAGACTGATAATGTTTCCCTGTGCTTTTGCAATCACCGAGGATACATTCATTAGTTCACCCGGCTTGTCCGGCAACAGTACCGATACGGTAAAAATCCGGCTTCTGGCAATTAATCCGTGCTGTACCACAGATGCAAGGGTAATGATATCCATATTGCCGCCACTGATAATGCTGACAATCTTCTTTTCCTTCACATTTAAATGCTTTACAGCAGCTACGGTCAACAGTCCGGAATTCTCTGCCAGCATCTTATGATTTTCCAGCATATCCAGGAAGGATACGATTAATTCCGAATCGTCCACTGTAATAATATCATCCAGATTCTTCTGCAAATAAGGGAAAATCTTACTGCCTGGTGTCTTAACAGCTGTACCGTCTGCAATGGTATCAACCCCCGGCAGTGTAGTTACCTTACCGATTTTGAGGGACTCCTGTAAGCAATTGGCCCCAGCCGGCTCTACTCCGATGACCTTGATGTTGGGATTCAACAGCTTGGCAAAGGTAGAAACACCGGTAGCCAGACCACCGCCACCCACCGGCACCAGAATATAATCTACCGTAGGCAGCTCCTTAATGATTTCCATGGCAATGGAGCCTTGTCCGGTAGCAATGTCCAGATCATCAAAGGGATGAATAAAGGTATATCCCTTATCCTCTGCCAGTTCCAGCGCATAGGCACAGGATTCATCATATACATCACCGTAAAGCACCACCTCTGCCCCATAGGACTTGGTACGGTTTACTTTGATCAAAGGTGTTGTGGTAGGCATGACAATGGTTGCCTTTACTCCATATGCCTTTGCTGCATAGGCCACACCCTGGGCATGATTGCCGGCAGAAGCTGTAATCAGCCCCTTTGCCCGGTCTGCATCTGATAAGGTGCTGATTTTATAGTATGCACCACGAATCTTATAGGCTCCGGTCAGCTGCATATTCTCCGGCTTTAAGTAGACCCGGTTTCCGGTCTGGCTGCTGAGATATTCACTGTATACCAGATTGGTTGGCAGCACCACCTGCTGCACAATATTATAAGCCTCTTCAAATTTTTCTAAACAAAGCTCTGTTACTGCCATGATTCTTCATCCTCCTCAATCAGCATCTCAATTTCAGAACGTACATCCAGGTCGGCAAATAATGCTTCCACATAATGGGTAGGATCGAAACGCTGCAAATCATCTATTTTTTCACCCACACCGATATATTTTACCGGCACGTCTAATTCTGCCTGAATGGCAATGGCAATCCCGCCCTTGGCAGTTCCGTCCAGCTTGGTCAGGATAATGCCGCTTAAATCAGTGACTTCACTGAACTGTCTTGCCTGCTCTAAAGCATTCTGTCCCGTAGAACCATCCAGTACAATTAATGTCTCACAATGTGCCTCCGGATATTCCTTTTCAATAATCCGGTGCATCTTTGCCAGCTCATCCATCAGGTTCTTCTTATTATGCAGCCGTCCGGCTGTATCGCATAACAGAATGTCCACATTCCTTGCCTTTGCTGCCTGAACCGCATCATAAACCACTGCAGAAGGATCAGAGCCTTCCTGCTGAGCAATAATGTCAACACCGGCCCGTTCTGCCCAGGTTTTCAGCTGATCAATGGCAGCCGCCCGGAAAGTATCTCCCGCCGCCATCAATACCTTTTTGCCACGCTTTTTATACTGGGCAGCCAATTTACCGATAGAAGTAGTCTTTCCTACTCCATTCACGCCGATAATCAGCATTACCGTCTTCCTGTCTTCAAAATCATAAGCAGAATCCTCCACCATCATCTGGTCACGGATAATGTTATTCAACAGCTCCCGACATGGCTCTACCTCTTTTATCTTATATTCCTTTACCCGGCGCTTTAAATCCTCAATAATCTTATCTGTGGTTTCCAGCCCCAGGTCTGCCATGATCAGCACCTCTTCCAGCTCATCATAGAAATCCTCATCCAGTTCTGAATGACCATGGAAAATCTGATTCAGACTATCAGCTAAATGATCTCTGGTTTTCGTCAGTCCGCTTACCAGCCGCTTAAAAAATCCCGCTTCTTCTCCATCATTCTTTTCATGCACTGCCGTTTCTTCCGGTAGAACCGTCTCTATTTCCTGTATTAGAGTTTCCTGTATAGCAGCAGCTTCCTCTGCTGCAGTATCCCCATTTTTTTTGAATTTATCAAATAAGCCCATCTATCTGCCTCCTGATTGCAATCTGAATCATCTGCTTGTCTTAATTTCCATACTCTTTTATTATACTACTTATTTCCAAGAATGGAACTATTTAAATAATAACTTTCGAATAAACCATCTTATTCTTCTGTAGATGCTTCGGCTTTAGAAGACTCCCGTTCTATATCCGGCTGGGATTCTGTCTCTGCTGTTTCTGAATCTTCTGCTTCATTTGGAGATTCCCCTTCTGAATTCTTAGCTTTTTTTGATTCTTCTGCTTCTGAATCAGAACCCGAAGAATCCGCCTCTGGGTTCTCCAGGATATCCAGCTTATTGTGCCGTTTCAGTCCCAATACCACCAGCTTATGGATTAAATCATAAATCACGGCAAAAAGCGGAACACCAATCAGAAATCCGGAGAAGCCAAGCAGTCCGCTGAATACGGTAATGGCAAATAATACCCAGAAACTAGAAAGACCGGTACTGTCTCCCAAAAGCTTTGGTCCCAGAATATTGCCGTCAAAGCCCTGCAAAATAGCAATAAACAAAATAAACCAGATACATTTCATCGGATCTACAATTAAAATCAGGATAACGGAAGGAATTGCACCAATCCATGGACCAAAATACGGAATGATATTGGTTACACCTACAATAACACTAATCAGCATTGCATTTGGAAACCGGAAAATCAGACAGCAGACATAACAGATGATGCCAATAATGGCACTATCCAGTATCTTGCCGCCAAAGAAGCCCACAAACATTTTATCTGCGAATTTCACCTCATCCAGTATATAATCCGCCCATTTGGGTTTGAATATACTGTATAAAACAGCTTTTCCCTGTTTGGCAAACTTCTTTCGGGCACCCAGGGTATAGATACAGACCACAACACCAATCAACAGATTCATAAATACTCCAAGAACAGAGGAAACTGTACTTGCAAATCCCCCTGCCATATTTTGCAGCATCGGAAGCAAATCACTTTGAGACCATTCCATGAACTTCGGATACACTACATCCATAGCAGTCTGTATATAATTTTTCATAACCGGGTCCTTTTCCAATTTTGTCTGAAGCCACTGAGAAGCATTGCTCACGGCTCCCGGAAGTGCTGCCACAATGGAAGAAATACTGATCACCAATTGAGGTGCTACCAAACGCACCAGTAAATAAAAAATCATCAGAACCATAAACATACTGATTAATATGGCAAATCCCGTAGCCACCTTCTGCCGCCGTTCCGGCAGCCATTTTTTCAAATGCTTTTCAAAGAAATTGCAGGGAATCCGCAGCAGATACGCCATAACACCCCCATATATAAAAGGACCTAAAATCGACAATACCCGACGTACCCCATTACATAAATCTTTGAATCGATAGAGAAAAAAGAAAAATAAAATCGTTAATGCCAGAATCATAAACCGGGTCATGATATATTGCCACCGTTTCTTCCTTTGTTCTTTATTCTGCTGCATGTGCAATGCTCCTTTCTGTTTCTTATATACCTACTACAACCACGTCTCCCGAGGGCATGACCATCCCAAAGCAGACACACTTTCGTTCTACCCAGCACGTAGTGGTACATAAGGCTGTAAAGAACACAGCCTAAGTACCAACGTGCTTCAACGGTCTGCTTTGGGATGGTCATGCCCTCGAAAGACGCTGTCAGGACTGGTACAGTTGCACTTCCGGCTGTTTTCCTTTCCAATCCTGTATTTATGGAATGCAGCCATATACTGGATTTTCCGTATCAAAAGTCAATATTACATTATGGAACAGCACCAGTCTTGGCAACCTTGGGGAACCGTCCATATAGTTACCAGCAGACTCTTAGAACCCGTCAGTGCTTAGGTGCGGTCCTTTCGCACCTTATGCACTGCTACGCGTTCGCAGAAGCGTGAGCGCGTCTGATGGTAACTATATGGACGGTCTCCAAGGCGGTATTCAAAACAGTACGCTAGACCATAATTTACCCTCTTACCTGCCCGTTGCCATGAATCACATATTTACTGGAGGTCAGTGCCAACAGTCCCATAGGTCCTCTGGCATGAAGCTTCTGGGTACTGATACCGATTTCCGCCCCAAATCCAAATTCAAATCCATCTGTAAACCGGGTGGAAGCATTCACATAAACACAGGCCGAATCCACTCCCTCCGTAAATGCATCTGCCGCCTTCTCATCCTCTGTTATGATTGACTCAGAATGCCCGGTACTATAACGATTAATATGATCGATTGCCTCATAAACAGACCGGACAATCTTAACGGAAATGATTTTCGCCAGATATTCCGTTCCATAGTCCTCTTCTGTTGCTTCTTTTATCAGCGGATTCAGCTTACAGACTGCTGCTTCTCCACGGATTTCACAGCCTTCCTTCTGCAGGTCTTCAATAAGCAGAGGAAGCACCTGATCTGCTATTTTTTCATGCACCACCAGGGATTCACAAGCATTACACACCCCTAACCGCTGTAGCTTGGCATTGTGTACAATGGACACTGCCTTTTCCACATTGGCATACCGGTCAATATAAATGTGGCAGTTTCCGGTTCCGGTTTCAATTACCGGTATGGTAGACTGCTCTACCACGGTCTGAATCAGCCCGGCTCCTCCTCTTGGAATCAGCACGTCAACATACTGCTTCATTTTCATGAATTGGGAAGCCACTTCCCGACTGGTATCCTCTACCAGACTAATAGCATTTTCATCTACCTCCATGGATTTCAGTGCTTTTCGTATCACGGTCACCAATGCCATATTGGTATAAATGGCATCACTGCCTCCACGGAGAATGACTGCATTTCCTGTTTTAAAGCACAGGGAAAATGCGTCTACCGTCACATTCGGTCTGGATTCATAAATAATGCCAATGACACCAAATGGAACCCGGACCTGCTCCACATGCAGTCCATTTGGACGGTCAAACCGGGTAATCACCGTTCCAACAGGGTCCGTTAGAGCTACCACCTGGATTACCCCTTCCACCATACCTTGAATCCGGTCTTCATTAATAGTCAGACGATCCAGCAAGGCCTCTGCCATTCCATTTCGCTTGGCATTTGCAATATCTTTTTTATTAGCCTTTATGATTAACTCCTGATTTTCCTCAATTGCCTTTGCCACTTTCAGCAAACAATCATTTTTCTTTGCCGTATCCAAAAGATTCAGGGTCCGGCTTGCCTTTTTTGCTGCCTTGCATACTGCCTCCAGGTCAAAATCTCTTGGTTGCATAATCACCCTGCTTTCCGTCACAATCATTTCCGGTCTTACATCATGGATTTCCTGTTTGATTTTTCCTACAATCTGAAATTCATATGCCAGTGCAATCGTTGTCATTTGGGGATGGATGGAAAGATATCGGTCATAGTATCCATTTCCATATCCAATCCGATTACAGTTCAAGTCAAAGGCTACCCCCGGCATAATCATCAGGCTTTCCTCATCAGTAACCCGTTCCGTACCTATA
>JAIECC010000133.1 GCA_029068665.1 Lachnospiraceae bacterium | reverse complement strand
TAATATAATAGTATCGTTGTATGGAATGGAAAAGGGGATATAATTATGAAAGAAAAGCAGAAAAAAATATATGGAATTCTATATCTGATTATGCTTGTATTGGTATCCGGTATGATGCTATGGATGCTTTTGCATTATGACGGACCAAATCCGGCTGCAGAACAAGCTGCAGAGCCAATCAGCTTTGAAGATGGCTGGGTCACAGCAGACGGCAGTCCGGTTACTTTAAATCGCCTGACTGATTTGGATTTTGTAGAACCTAACCAGCCATTCAGCATTTATCATACTTTACCGGAATCACTGACCGATGGGGTCTCTTTCTGTTTTCGAAGTAAAAATATCTACTACACGGTATATATCGACGGGAACCCGGTCTATGATCCTTATGTACCGGAAAATGTATTTTATAACGAAACCTTTGGTACACGATGGAATTATATTCCTTTGACTGCTGAAGATGCCGGCAAGGAAATCGAGCTTCGTATTACGACAGTCTATAACAGCTCCCGGACCGGATTAAGCTACACCTATCTGGCTTCTTCTGCAAGCTTCATTTTGGACACCATTCAAAGCAAGCTGGTTGCTTTCATTACCTGTATTTTGATTTTGTTTGTGGGGGTTATCTTAATGTTTGCGGATATCCCGATCAACATGCAGTCCAAGAAAAATCACGAGTTGCTGGACTTAGGGCTATTTGCCATTTCCATCGCCATCTGGTGTCTGACCGAAACCAATGTATTGCAATTCTTTATTGGTGACAGCCGTATGCTGTCCGTTCTCTCCTGCTGCTCCCTGATGCTGATTCCGATTCCGATGGTACTTTATCTGGATTCTGCTTTTGGATTTCGCAAGAGATTTGTCGTACCGATTATCAGCCTGCTATCCTTTACCTGCTTTGCAATCTGTACGGTGCTTCATTGCCTGAAACTGGTGGATTATCACGATACACTGAAGGTCACCCACATCATGCTGGGAATTTCTGCTGTAGTACTGTTTTACACAATTATCCGACATTCTCTGATCAAGGGAAAGGATACTACCAAAAACATCTACCGCATTCTGCGGGGCATTGGATTAAGCAGTATTTCCATTGCTACCGGAATCGACATCTATCGGTTTTACCGGCAGATTGGCAGTGACTCTGCCATGTTTGTCCGCATCGGTTTGTTGATTTTCATTATCTGCTATGGTACCTCCAGCCTGGAAAAAACTATTAATGCAGTACGACTGGGTATTCAAACGGAATTTGTCAGTCAGCTTGCCTATCGGGATGGTCTCACCGGTATCGGCAACCGGACTGCATTTCAGGAGCATCTGGTCAACCTAGAAGAACAGAAGGATGAGTTAGAGTCCATTGGAATTCTGATGTTTGATGTGAATGATTTGAAATTTGTCAATGACTATTTTGGTCACCACGCCGGGGACACTATGCTGATACAGAGTGCCAACATGATTAAAGAAGCCTTTTCTCCTTTTAACTGTGACTGCTATCGAATCGGTGGAGATGAATTTGCAATTCTCATTAGCGGAGCAGACGTAAAGCAGCGCTGTGAACAAGGACTGGAAAGCTTCCGTACCTTTGTTGATAACTATAATCAGGATCCGGAAAAACCATTCCGAATCAGTATTGCCCATGGATATTCCCTGTATGACCCGGCGGAAAACAAGAAACTGATGGATGTTTATCAGCAGGCTGATACGCATATGTATGCCAATAAAAAATGGCTGAAAAGCCAGCAGCCAAAAATGGAAGAACTATATTCCGATAAAACAACAAAATTAGCAACTTAATCGGAGAAAGGGAATTCTTATGCCATCTGTATATGCTCATTATCGCTTTGGCTGCGATGTTTATGAACTGCTGCCAAATAAAATGAAAGTCTTGGTCAGTAACTACCGGGAATTGTATGACCTGGGTCTTCAGGGACCGGATATTCTGTTTTTCTATCTTCCGGTTTATCATAATCACGTTAACCGGCTGGGTACCCACATCCATCATCAACCAGGCCGGGAGTTCTTTCAAGCCGCAGTGCAGACCATCCGAAGCCGTGAAAAAAAACAGGCTTCCATGGCATATATCTGCGGTGCTGCCTGTCACTATGCCTTGGATCTGGTCTGTCACCCCTATATTGTAAATCTGGTTCAGACCCGCGGGCTGAACCACAGTGCCATTGAAGGTGCATTTGAGCGTGCTTTAATCGCAGAAGACCACCTGCCACTAAACACACTTGTAACCGGGTCCATCTGTCCCTCTCCGCAAAGTGCCCAAATCATTCAGCAGTTTTATACCCGTACTACGGCAAGACAGATTCTTTGGACATTAACAATCATGATCTGGTGCAATGATGGTCTGCGTATGAAAGACAATCTCCTGAAAAAGCTACTTTTTTTCATTCTTCGTATTTTGGGAAAATATGAAAGTATTGCCGGCATGGTCATTACTCCTGCTCCTCTGCCGGAATTCTCAGAAAGTGATGTAGAATTAAGAAAGCTTTACGAATCTGCAAAGCCGGTTGCCATTCAACTGATTACAGAGCTGTTGACCAGTGTACACACCGGTCAAAAACTCAGCAATCAGTTTGACAGCACCTTTCTGGGCTGATTTCCTTAGACCAGAAAGCTCCTTACTTTAATATGGCATCTGCCAAAGCCTCCAGATTCTTCACATCTTCCGGCTTCATAGTAGATTTAATCGTAACTTCAGGCTCTACAAGGGTAATATTCTTCATCCCCTCTAATGCTGCTTTCATCACTCTGCCGGCAGAAGGTGCCCAGGAACCATTTTCCAGAATCCCAACTGTCCGACTCTGGTATGCCTTTGCCTTTAAATGATTCAAAAAGCTTTCCATGCACGGGAATACCCCACCATCATAGCTGGCCGCTGCCAGAATCATCTTATCATAACGAAAGGCATCTTCGATTACCTCTGCCATATCCTCTCTTGCCAGGTCACTGACCACTACCTTCTTTGCACCCTTTGCTTCTAATATCTCAGCCAGTTTACGTGCTGCCTTTCCGGTGTTTCCATGAATGGAAGCATAGGCAATGAGAACTCCCTCATCCTCCGGCGTATAGCTGGTCCATGTCTGATATTTTCCGATATAATATTCCAGATTTTCCTTTAAAATCGGTCCATGCAGAGGACAGATCATCTGAATATCCAGAGTACCTGCCTTCTTTAACAATGCAGCAGCCGGTACACCATATTTCCCCACAATATTAAAATAATACCTTCTTGCTTCACAAGCCCAGTCCTCTTCCGTATCCAAGGCACCGAATTTACCAAAGGCATCTGCGGAAAACAAAATCTTTTCCTTCTGTTCATATTCCACCATGACCTCCGGCCAATGCACCATGGCAGCCATAAAGAACTGCAGGGTATGGGAGCCTAAATTCAATGTCTCTCCTTCTGCCACTACCACCTTACGATCTTCTATATTCAGGGTAGTAAACTGTGGCAGCATTGCAAAGGTCTTGGCATTTCCAACAAATTTCATGTCCGGATACCGATTTGCAAGTGCTTCTATGCTTCCGGAATGATCCGGTTCCAAATGAGAGATAATCAGATAATCCGGTGTCCGGTCTCCCAATGCACTCTGAACATTCATCATCCACTCTTCTGTTTTTCTTGCATCCACCGTATCCATAACGGCAACTTTTTCGTCTAAAATAATATAGGAATTATAAGAAACACCATTGGGCACCACATACTGACTTTCAAATAAATCAATGTCCCTGTCATCTACACCAATGTACAAAACATCCTCTGCAATACTTATATTATTCATGTTCTTATCCTCCATTTCTCCATTGAATACTTATAAAAATCTCTAATTAACCGGTTCAAATGCCTCAGCACCATGCTTGCAAAGGGGACATACAAAATCCGGGGGTAATTCCTCACCTTCATAAATATATCCACAGATCGTGCAGCGGTATCCCTTTACACCAGCCTCTTCCTGCTTGGGCTGGGGCTTAATGTTTTTCTGGTAATAATCATACGTTACCGATACTGCATCACTCAGAACCTCACAGTCCGTTACATCTGCAATAAACATGGTATGGGTTCCTAAATCCATCTGGTCCACTACCTTACCGGAAATAAAGGCATTGGTATTCTCCGTACAATACAAAACACCATTTTCTCCCCGCTTCACTGCCTTATAGTCCTCGAACTTATCGCAATCCCGGCCGGACTGGAATCCAAATCGCTGAAATACTGCAAACGAAGCATCCGTAGTCAATACGGAAACATTAAATACCCCTTCCTTCACAATCATATCATGTGTAAAATTATCCTTATTCACTGTAACGGAAATCCGGTTTGGTTTGCTGGTAACCTGTGCAACCGTATTGATAATACAGCCATTATCCTTATCAGCAGAGCGGCTGGTAAGTACATACAGGCCATAGCCTAATTTAAACATCGCTTTTGTATCCATTTTATTACCTCCATATATCTTAGTATACACTCTTTCTGCTTCTATAATCAAGTAATAACTCTGACCCCTGCCTTATGAATGCCTAAGCTTTGAAAGAAATCCAACGCTTCTAAGCGGAGTTTTTCCCTCCAGCTTCCGCTTACAATAGAAAAACGCCGGTATTAAGAACAAATCTGCTGCAATCCATGCAGACAGGTTGGCAAAGCATACACTGGTAAAGCCAAAATGTGCCGGAAGTGCCAAAGCCACAAAGCATCTGGCTGCCATCTCCAGTACACCGGCTGTCATGGCAAATACAGAGAATCCCATTCCCTGAATGGTGAATCTTACGGTTAATACAACGGTCAGCAGCGGGAACCCAAGAGTAGAAATTAAAATGTATTCATACGCATATGCCAATGCCTCAACCTCCTCCTTATTGATGAATAATAAAGACATTTGATTTCCAAATAATACCACCAGTCCAAAGGTAAGCACCGATAATGCAATACATGCCAAGGTGGATTGATACAATCCCTTGCGGATTCGGTCCATCTTTTTTGCTCCCATATTCTGTCCCGCAAAGGTAGCCATGGTATTTCCCATAGCCTCCAGCGGACAGGAAATCAAGGAATATACCTTATTTGCCGCAGCTACACCTGCCACTGCTATTTCTCCAAAGGAATTCACTGCTGTCTGCAGTACAATGGTACCAATGGCCGTAATAGAATACTGTAAGCCCATGGGCAGACCTACCAGAGTCAGAGTTTTCAAATAAGAGCCCTGAGGCTTCCAGTCCCCCTTTTGCATTTTCAAAATCTCAAACTTCTTAACCAGATATACCAGGCTGGCAAAACCGGAAACACCCTGCGCTATGACAGTCGCAAAGGCAGCCCCCTCCACATCCATGCCAAAGACCGGAATGAACAGCATATCCAGTCCAATATTCAGCACGGAAGAAACAATCAGAAATACCACCGGTGATTTACTGTCTCCCAAAGCCCGGAGAATGCCGGATACCATGTTATACAATATTGTAAACGGGATTCCTGCAAAAATCACTACAATATACATATAAGCATACCGGAAAGCTGCATCAGGAGTGTTCATCCAAACCAGCATCTGATTGCAAAGCACTACCGTCAATACCGTAAGCAGCAGAGAAATCGCTCCGCAATACCATACACTGTTCGTTACATACCGCCGCAAAGCGGTATTGTCTTTTGCACCAAAAGACTGTGCCACCGGTATGGCAAAGCCGCTGCAGATTCCGATACAGAATCCAATGACCAGAAAGGATAACGATCCGGTAACTCCAACACCGGCCAACTGATTTAGACCCAAATACTTTCCTACAATCATTGTATCTACCATGTTATAAAGTTGCTGAAATAATGTTCCCAGAAATACAGGAAACCAGAATTCAAGGATACAGCGGAATGGTGCTCCAATGGTCAGGTCCTTCATGCCGGATTGCTGTCCAGTGCTTTTTTTCTCTAATGTCTGAGTCATGATTATTCCCTCCTTATCCCTTTCTATTTCATAAAAAAACAACTCTGCTTTAATCCTGATGATTATAGCAGAGTTGATTCTCTTCTAATAGGTAAAACAATGACATTATAATAGGTCTTTTTTGACTTTTAGTATAATGGATACCGGTCCGTAATATCCTTTACCAAAGCAATTGCTTTCTCATTATCCTTATCGATGACTGCAGCCTTGATTGCATCAGCAATAATCAGCATATCGGATTCTACCACACCTCTTGAAGTAATAGCAGGCGTACCAAGCCGGATACCGGAGGTAACAAATGGAGACTTTGGATCATTCGGTACCGTATTCTTGTTACAGGTAATATTCACGGAATCCAACAGCTTCTCCACTTCTTTACCGGTCAAACCAAGATTCTGAAGATCCACCAGCATCAGATGATTATCCGTACCATCGGATACAATCTTAAAGCCTCTTTCCTGTAATGCCTTACAAAGAGCTGCCGCATTCTTTACAATCTGTGTCTGATATGCTTTATATTCATCGGTCAGACATTCTTTGAAGCAGACTGCCTTTGCTGCAATCACATGCATTAAAGGACCGCCCTGAATGCCAGGGAATACTGCTTTATTAAAATTCAACTGTTCGTTTACTTCATTGCTGGATAAAATCATACCACCCCGCGGTCCCCGTAAGGTCTTATGGGTAGTGGTGGTAGTAACATGTGCATAAGGAATAGGACTCATGTGCAGCCCTGCTGCTACCAGTCCGGCTATATGTGCCATATCCACCATCAAATACGCACCTACTTCATCCGCAATTTCACGGAATTTCTTAAAATCAATGGCTCTGGCATAGGCACTGGCACCTGCAACAATCAGCTTTGGCTTACATTCCTTTGCAATGCGTAATACTTCATCATAATCAATGAAGCCATCATCATTGACACCATATGGAACCACATTGAAATACTTACCGGATAAGTTCACCGGGCTTCCATGGGTCAGATGACCGCCATGAGCCAGATTCATTCCCATAAAGGTATCCCCCGGATTCATAATAGCAAAAAAAGCTGCCATGTTGGCCTGAGCTCCGGAATGAGGCTGTACATTTACATACTCGCAGCCAAAAATCTTCTTTGCACGTTCAATGGCAAGATTCTCCACAACATCCACATATTCACAGCCGCCATAATACCGCTTTGCCGGATATCCTTCTGCATACTTATTGGTCAATGGACTTCCCATTGCTGCCATTACGGCTTTGCTGACAAAGTTTTCAGAAGCAATTAATTCAATATGGCTGTTTTGTCTTCCTACCTCATCCTGTATTGCAGAAGCAATCTCAGGGTCTACTTTTGTAATCTCATCAAAACTATACATTCTATTATTTCCTCCTACCTGAATCCGGCATGACCTGTCTGTATATGACACATATCGCAACCATTCAGCTCTGCCAGTGATATATTTATGGAAATAGTTTTCCATTCATCATCATACCTTTTTTTTCTGCGATTAGCAAGATGTTTCATTCTCGTCCAGACCAAATCGTTCCTCCAGATTCTTCTTTTTAGCCCTTACCCGTACAGTATATGCCGTAATCCAGATATTTACCAAACCGTCTATGATCATGGATATTACTAACAGGATAAACTGGGACAGTTGTTCCGCATATGGTGCAACCAAAGCTACAATCCCCACTCCAACAACTAAAACAGCCGTCAGTAACAAAATAAACCATTTACGAATTCCAAATTTCTTCGCATCAAATGCAACCTGCAGCTTCAGCAGTCCGTCAACAAAAACATAGATACCAAACATCTTTTCAATGGATTGTGGGTCCCGCAAGCCAATAAAACAGAAAATAATTCCGATAATAAGCAAAAACAGTCCTGCCGCAAAGTCAAACTGAAATGCCAGACGGTATAAATCATTGGAAAAGTATCCGAGTATCTTGGCACCCCCTGTCAAAATACACAAAACACTGATTAATATGACCTCCTGAAGAGTCGTCAGTCCTGTAAACAACAGTAGAAACAACCCAATAGCAGCCATAAAGGAATATATTATAATATTAATTATTTTCGCTTGCTTTACAATGTCATATTTTTTCATTTTTTCCTCACCTACATCCGTTCCTGCCAGTAGCGCTTAATCAGCACCTCAAAGGTCTTCGGCGAAACCATCTGCCGCTCTAATACACGGCTGCGTTCCTCTGAAATCCTGCCGGTTTCATAAAATTCCCGGCCTGCCTTCTTCACTTCCTCCAGATAATTCACTACCTGTCTGGTCCGGCTTCCTGCCTGAAGCAATTCTCCCTGGGCACACAAAATCCTTGTATAATTTCCGGTGCCGCAAATCAAATCATATTCTTTCAACAAACCCTCAAACATAGTATCCATGGAAACATAACCACAGGAGGATATCAGTACCAGCTTTTTATCCTTTAAACTATGTTCTTCCATTTCCAGTATGGAGTGGAAAGTATCTTCCGGGCTTCCTTCATAGCGTTTTGTAAAAAGCAGACACCGTTCTGTCATCATCCGCATACGGGAAGGCATACCGGCAAAGTACAGTGGCATGCTTTCGATAATCACATCTGCTTCCAATATATCCTGATAAATCTCCTGCATATCATCCTGAATGGCACATTGTCCCGGTGTTCTGGTCCAGCAGGAAAAACAGCCCATGCAGGGATGAATATCCCGGTCTCGAAGCGTAATGGTCTTCACCTCTGCCGTATCCGGAAATCCACTGACAAAGGCATTGGTCAGCCACATGGTATTACTTGCTGCACCCTTGGGACTTCCATTGATAATTAAAGCTTTCATTTCCTTCACCTCAGGCTTCTTCCCTGTAAATACTTTCTTTTTCTACAGCAGTAAATAGTAAATCACCCTTGGCACGGGGCTTTCCATCGCAAAATACCTGTACAGAAAATTCATACAAACCCACACTGGCCCGCAGACACTCTGCTTTAATTTCCAAACGGTCACCTGGAATAACCGCTTTTATAAACTTGAAATCCTTCACCTTTAAAAGAACATATATTTTAC
>JAIECC010000132.1 GCA_029068665.1 Lachnospiraceae bacterium | reverse complement strand
ACCTGGGACAGGGTGGTAAAGGAGTTGATTGGAAGATGATGCAGACGAAAGAAAAGATTCGAGGGATTATGCAGGAGATTGAGACGCCGGAGCGAAAAAGCGGAAAGCAGATCGGAGAACAGATTCTTGGAAGAAAGGTAGCGGATGAATCAGGGGCGGTCTCCCGCTGCAGTCTGGAGATTCAGCAGCTGCAGGAATATGTAGAACGGAATAATGCTTCCTATGTCATTTCACTGGGGGAGGAGCCAGGCGGTAAATTAGGATTTTTCAGGAGAATTGGGCATAAGCTTCGGGACAGGTTTGTAGGCTCTGTTGCAGAGCAGCAAACCGCCTTTAATGCTTCTGTCACCTGTTCTATTAATCATTTATATAACAATATGATTATTCTTCAACAGTATGCAGATGATCAGGCAGGTATTATACGAAAGTTAGAACAGGAGCTGGCGCAGCAGCGGTTTCTGAATGCAGTCAGTGAAGAGAAAATAAGAGAATTACATCGCAGGCTGAACAGGGAAGGAGAAGAGGTATGAAGATTGCAATTGTAAGTCCCAGTCCGGTTCCCTTTACCATAGGAGGAATCGAAAATCTTTCCTGGGGACTTTGTGAGGCGATAAATCAGCTTCCTTCCTGTCAATGCGAACTGATTAAGCTGCCATCCAGAGAACTGGGATTTTGGGAATTAATCCATAATTATTATAACTTTTATCATTTGGATGTCAGTCATTTTGATACCGTGATCTGTATGAAATATCCGGCATGGATGATACAGCATCCCAACTGCATTATTTATATGGCACATTGTCTGAGGGGATTGTATGATACCTATGGCAATACCAAGCGGCCAATGGAGGTAGAGACGGAGCATCCTCAGGTACGGCAGGTTCTGGATTATATGGAGAATCAGCCGGAACCGGAGACATTGGAGCCTTTTTTTCAGATGTTGTTTACCTTCGAAGAAAAGAAATCCATACCGGAGGAATTCCTGATTTTTCCAGGTCCATTGATTCGGAAAATTGTACACTATATGGATCGGTTTGCTTTTTTGAAGCATATCGGCAGACCGGTATTTGCTATTTCTGAAACAGTGAAACAGCGCTGGGAATATTTCACGAGCCGTTCAGATGTGAAGGTTGTATATCCGCCAACCACTGTGAAGCAGGGGTTGACGGGAGAATATCGTTATATATTTGTGGTCAGCCGGCTAGACCGGCCAAAGCGAATTGATATGTTAATTCGTGCCATGCATTATGTAAACTCTGATATCAGGCTCTATATTGCAGGGACCGGTCCTATGGAGGAGCAGTTAAAGAAACTGGCAATGGGAGATGATCGGATTGAATTCCTTGGCTACGTAAAGGATGAAGAAATCAGTGAATGGTATGCTAACAGTCTGGTGATTCCGTATTTCCCATATGATGAAGATTACGGGCTGATTACAATTGAAGCAATGCTTCATAAAAAGCCTGTCATTACCACTACAGATGCCGGAGGCCCTACAGAGTTTGTTGTCGATGGTGAAACCGGATATATCACAAGCTTTGGAGAACGGGAAATTGCAGCCAGGATTGATTATCTTGCGGCACATCCGGAAGAAGCAAAGCGGATGGGGGAGCAGGCATATGATAAAGTAAAGGATATTACATGGGAATCAGCGGTAAACCAGCTTCTGAGGCAGGAAATCAGACAGCAGAGGGAGCAGAGGAAAAAGCTGACAGTGGCAGTAACCTTTCCGATCTATCCTCCAAATGGAGGGGGGCAAGTTCGAATCTATCAGCTATATAAGCATTTTGCAGCGGAATATGATGTGGAGCTGGTTACATTTACGAGAATGGATAAGCCATCGTTCCAGGAACGGATTGCTTCGAATTTATGGGAAATCAGAATTCCCAAAAGTGTAGAGCATCAGCTTCAGGAAAATGAGCTGGAGAAGGAAATGCAGATTTCCGTAGGGGATGTGGCGATGTTCCGAAATGCAGAAAAGACGGTGCGGTATGGAGAGAAGCTGAAAGCATCCATAGAAAGCAGTGATCTGGTGATCGTATCCCATCCGTATTTATATTATGAGGTACAGAAATATATCGGTGACAAGCCTTTTTTATACGAGGCACAGGATGTGGAATATCTGATTAAAAAGCAGATTCTGCCGGATACGGAGCACAGGGGAGAACTGCTGGAACAGTTACAGGAAGCCGAAAAGCTTTGTTGTGAAAACAGTGCGCTGATCATGACCTGTTCCGAAGCGGATAAGGATGCCTTATGTGATTTGTATCATATCAATCCGGAGAAAGTCATTGTAGTACCGAATGGTGTAGATGTGGAAGATATGTCTTTGGTTACAATGGAACATCGGCTTAAAAATAAACAGCTTATGGGACTGGAAGAGAAAAAGGTCGGCTTGTTTATGGGAAGCGGACACAAGCCTAATTATGAAGCCTGTGAGCATATTTTTGAAATGGCGGAAGAACTTCCGGAAGTGACATTTCTGATTATTGGAACCGCATGTATTTATTTTCAACAGCATGCAGAGGAGTATCAGATTCCGGCGAATGTGGGAATGCTGGGACCGGTATCGGAGGAGGAAAAGAAGCGTTTGTTCTCTGTAGTGGATTTTGCGTTAAATCCAATGACCTCCGGCTCCGGAACAAACCTGAAATTATTTGATTATATGGCAGCAGGTATTCCGGTCATTACTACGGAGTTTGGTACCAGAGGAGTAGAGCAGAAGGATAGCTTTATAATTGCATCTGTGGAAGAAATGCCTCAGATCATTCAGTCCTTCCGGCTGGAGGAGCAGGAGGAACGAATCAGGAAAGCCAGGACAGTGGCAGAGCAGGAATTTTCATGGGGCCATATCGGGGCGGAAGCCTTGAAGGAAATAAAAGAATGCCTGAAAGACATATAAGAGGAGACAGAAAGAAAAATAGGCAATAAAAGCAAGGACAGACAATAGAAACAGAAAGTAAAAACAGAAGACATAAGTCAGGTAACAGGAAACAAGAGTTGTAAAAAAGGAGGAGACTATGAAACATTTAAAACGAATGATTGCCATGCTGCTTGCATGTGTTATGGTGCTGGCAATGCTTCCGAAGGAGCAGGTACAGGCTGTGACCATGACTCCGGTACAGATCCATGGACAGCTGCGGGTAAGTGGGACTCAGATTGTGGATCAGAAAGGAAATCCATTTCAATTACGGGGAATCAGTACCCATGGAATCAACTGGGATGTAGGAAAGCCATATGTGAATCAGGCAGCTTTTCAGACCTTACGGGATGACTGGGGAGCCAATGCCGTTCGTCTGGCGATGTATACGGCTGAATACAACGGTTATTGCAGTGGCGGTAATCAGAGTGAATTGAAGAATACCTTGTATAACGGTGTAGAATATGCAAAAAATCTGGGTATGTATGCCATTATTGACTGGCATATCCTGAATGATAACAATCCGCTGACCAACATGGAGCAGGCAAAGGGATTTTTTAGTGAAGTATCTGCAAAGTATAAGGATTACAATAATGTATTATATGAAATTTGTAATGAGCCGAACAACTGCAGCTGGGATGATATCAAGACCTATGCCAATACCATTATTCCGATTATCCGTGCCAATGATCCGGATGCCATTATTATTGTAGGAACGCCTACCTGGTCTCAGCTTGGACAATGGGGACATACCAATGAAGTAGCAGATTCTCCATTGACCGGTTACAGTAATATTGTATATACTCTGCATTTCTACTGTGCAGAAGCATCTCATACTCAGTATCTTCCGGCAAAGGTGGATTATGCCGTATCCAGAGGGCTTCCGATTCTGGTATCTGAATTCGGTCTTTCTGCGGCAAGTGGTGACGGACAGATTGATACAGCACAGGCAGCAGCCTGGATGAACAAGCTGGACAGCTACAAAATCGGTTATTTCTGCTGGAGTCTGAGCAACAAGAATGAAAGCTCTGCATTGATATCTGCTTCCTGTGGCAAGACCTCCGGCTGGACCGATGGGGACCTGACCGATGCAGGAAGATTTATCAAGGCTCAGTATCAGGCACGAAGAGAGAATCTGGAGGTCTACAGTGAAGAACAGATTAAGGCAGTCAATGATTTTGTCACTCGTCTGTATGTAAAGGTGCTTGGACGTCAGCCGGAGCAGGATGGTAAGGCTTACTGGGTATCTGAACTGCTGAATCGAAGCAAGAGCGGCGCTCAGGTAGGACGAGGCTTCGTCTTTAGCCAGGAGTATAAAAATAAGAATACCTCGGATGGAGACTTTATAGAAATGCTGTATGTGGTATTTATGGATCGAAGCTCGGATGCCGAGGGAAAGGCTTACTGGATGAACTGTCTGAATCAGGGCTTGTCCAGAGAGTATGTATTCCAGGGCTTTGCCCATTCCAAGGAGTATACGGATATTTGTAATTCTTACGGTATTGAACGGGGAACTGCACCGTCCTCTCAGGCAAGAGATAAAAATAAGAATCTGACTGCATTTGTGAACCGGATTTATGTGAAAGCCATGGAGCGGACCGGAGAAGCAGATGGTCTGAATTACTGGTGCAATACGATTCAGTCCAAGTCCATGACACCGGTACAGGTGGCAGAATTCTTTATGACCTCTCAGGAATTCCGGAATAAGCATCTGAGTAATGAAGAGTATATCAAGGTACTGTATCGTACCTTTATGGACCGGGAATACGACCAGGCGGGATTGAACTATTGGATGAATGAGTTGAATCGTGGCTGCAGCCGGGAGGATATCCTTCATAGATTTGCAGGCTGTCCGGAGTTTCGGAATATTATGGCTTCCTTTGGGTTATAAGATGGCTGGCATTTGGCAGTTAGGAGATATAAATCAATGAATTCTTTTGATGATTTGACGAATATTGCATTGGCAAAGGATAAAATTAGAAATGAAGCACAAAAACTTGTTTATACAGATTGGTTTAGTATAAGAGAACTGGACGGAGAGAAATTACTGGCAATGGAGAAACGGGAATTTATCCAAATACTGTATAAAGCAGTGTTAAAACGTCCGGCTATGGAAGAAGATCTGCGTATTATGCTCGGTGCGTTAGATGATGGAAATGCCCATCGCATTGATATTATTGATTCTGTGCAGGCATCTGAAGAGGCAAAGCTGGTAGAGGCTGTTACAATTACCGGGCTGGAAAAGGCTCGTCGAAAACTGAATCGGAAGAGAAGGCTGGAAGCTGTTCCGATTCTTGGTTATATACTGGGTCAGTCTATGCTCAATTCCAGGAAGAAATCATGAGTAAATGGAAAACAAGTGTTATAGCGGTGATGAAATTATGAGAACAATAATATTTATGCATCAGATCATAACAAATCATGATGCAATTGGAAATGACATAGCACGAATGTACCAGTTACTGGCAAAGGACAATGTCTGTTATGCTTATGCAGAGAGTCAATTGAATACTGATATGACAAATATCAGTATAGAAGACTTGAAAGAGATAGTTCAGCGTACAGACACAATCCTAATATACCATCATAGTGGATATTGGGAGCAGGGAGAAGAAATTCTGGATGTATGTAAATGCAGACTGGTAATTCGTTATCATAATATTACACCACCGGAATTCTTTGAAGCGTATAATGATGTTTTGTATCTTCAATGTAAGAAGGGAAGAGAACAGACCAATCGATTTATGGAGAAATATCAGACAGCGATATGGCTGTCTGATTCCGAGTATAACCAAAGAGAGCTGCACAACGTTGCTGAAAGCCAGCTTTTTATCTGCCCTCCATTTCACAGGCTTGATCGGTGGAAGGAGAAGATTCCGAATGAAAACGTATTGCAGCAGCTAAGGAATGATAAGCGTTTACAAATCCTAAGTGTAGGAAGAGTGGTGCCAAACAAGGGTTATCTGTTCATGTTGAAGGTTTTAAGCTGCTATTGTGAAAATTATGACCAGTCCGTAATATTGAGAATTGTAGGAAGAACCAATGATTTGCTGAAAAAGTACAGTGAGGAAATACAACAGTATATCCGCTGTTATGAGTTAGAAGATAACGTTCAGTTTGTTGGCGAAATTACGGATTCCTCCTTGTTGGCATATTACCTTGGAAGTGATGTGTTTCTATGTACCAGTGAACATGAAGGTTTTTGTGTCCCGGTCTTAGAGGCACAAGCTTGTGACTTACCTGTTCTTGCAAGAAATCTATGTGCTGTTCCCGATACTTTGGGAAAGGAACAATTACTTTTTGATGAGGATGTAAGAGAGTATGCAGCAGCGCTGCATGAATTGGGACAAAACCAAGAACTGGCAGATTATGTAAAGGCTCAGGGAAAAATCAACTATGAGACAAATTATACCAATGAGATAATTACAAAAAGATTTATGGAATTTTGGTTGCGCTTATGTAGGTAATATAAAAAAGCTGAATTAATGTTGTAATATATAACAAGGCGATATATAATGT
>JAIECC010000131.1 GCA_029068665.1 Lachnospiraceae bacterium | reverse complement strand
CTGCACGGATAACAGCCTTGGTCTGCATCTTGGCAATTTCCGGATAGGTAACTGCAAGACGACATCCTCTGTGACCCATCATTGGGTTGAATTCATGTAAGCTGTCAATGATATTCTTAATAGTTTCTACTGACTTGCCCTGTGCATCTGCCAGCTTCTTAATATCAGCTTCTTCTGTCGGAACAAATTCATGAAGCGGTGGATCCAGGAACCGGATGGTAACCGGATTTCCTTCCAGAGCCTCATACAGTGCCTCGAAGTCACCCTGCTGATAAGGCAGAATCTTCTCTAAAGCTGCTTCTCTCTCTTCTACTGTATCAGAACAAATCATCTCACGGAATGCAGCAATTCTGTCTTCCTCAAAGAACATATGCTCAGTACGGCAAAGACCAATACCTTCTGCACCAAGCTCACGTGCCTTCTTTGCATCTGCAGGAGTATCTGCATTGGTACGAACCTTTAAGGTTCTATACTTGTCTGCCCAAGCCATAACTCGTCCAAATGTACCGGCAATCGTAGCATCTACTGTAGGAATAACACCATCATAGATGTTACCGGTTGTACCATCAATGGAAATGAAATCACCTTCATGGAATTCCTTGCCAGCTAATGTGAACTTCTTATTCTCTTCATCCATAGCAATGTCGCCGCAACCAGATACACAGCATGTACCCATACCACGAGCAACAACGGCTGCATGACTTGTCATACCACCACGAACAGTTAAGATACCCTGAGAAGCTTTCATACCGGTAATATCTTCTGGGGAGGTTTCCAGTCTTACCAGAACTACCTTCTCACCTCTTGCATTCCACTCCTCTGCATCCGTTGCAGTAAATACAATCTTACCACAAGCAGCTCCAGGAGAAGCACCAAGACCCTTACCCATTGGGGTAGCCTTCTTTAATGCTGCAGCATCAAACTGAGGATGAAGTAATGTATCCAGGTTACGAGGATCAATCATAGCAACTGCTTCTTCTTCTGTCTTATGTCCTTCGTCAACCAGGTCACAAGCAATCTGAAGAGCGGCCTGAGCCGTTCTCTTACCATTACGGCACTGTAACATATACAGCTTCTTGTTCTCTACGGTAAATTCCATATCCTGCATATCATGGTAGTGATTTTCAAGTGTCTCACATACCTTAATGAACTCTGCATACGCTTCTGGGAATTCCTGCTCCATCTGTGCGATTGGCATAGGAGTACGAACACCGGCAACTACGTCCTCGCCCTGTGCGTTCTTTAAGAACTCACCCATCAGCTTCTTCTCACCTGTAGCAGGGTCACGGGTAAATGCAACACCTGTACCGGATTCATTATTTAAGTTACCGAATACCATAGGCATTACGTTAACTGCTGTACCCCATGAATAAGGGATATCATTATCTCTTCTGTATACGTTAGCTCTTGGATTATCCCATGATCTAAATACTGCCTCAATAGCCAGCTTTAACTGTTCTACCGGATCGGAAGGGAAATCTGTACCTAACTGATTCTTGTACTCAGCCTTAAACTGCTCAGCCAGTACCTTCAGGTCAGCTGCGGTTAACTCAACGTCAAACTTAACACCCTTCTCTTCCTTCATCTTATCAATCAGCTGCTCGAAATACTTCTTGCCCACTTCCATAACAACGTCAGAGAACATCTGGATGAAACGTCTGTATGAATCATATACGAAACGCTCAAATGCCGGATCCGGATTGCCGGCGATCATAGCAGCTACAACTTCATCATTTAATCCAAGATTCAAAATAGTATCCATCATACCAGGCATAGAAGCTCTGGCACCTGAACGTACAGATACTAACAATGGATTATGAAGATCCCCAAACTTCTTACCATTAATCTCTTCCATCTTCTTAACGCCGTCCATAGTCTGAGCCATGATCTCGTCGTTAATCTTACGTCCATCCTCATAGTACTGCGTACATGCTTCTGTAGTAATAGTGAAACCCTGTGGAACCGGAAGGCCAATGTCGGTCATCTCTGCAAGGTTGGCTCCCTTACCACCAAGAAGATTACGCATTGTCATGTCGCCTTCGCTAAACATATAAACCCACTTGTTTGCCATTTGTTACTTACCTCCTAAGTATTGAATTATTCTAGTCTGTACGAATTCGTACAACCACTGTTAGTTATTATAC
>JAIECC010000130.1:4413-6422 GCA_029068665.1 Lachnospiraceae bacterium | reverse complement strand
GATGAATTGTTATTCCAGATTCCAGAAGCTCCGGAATTTATTGAGATTACGAAACCATACTTTACAAGCTTAAGAGAACGGAAACAATGCATTTCTTATATATCAACCAATTATGATGCATTTTATGGTCTGATCCAGATTACCAATACAGATTTATATATTTTTATAGGTCCTTATTTTACAATACCACTATCCAAGGATTCTATGGCGCTTATTGTAAATTCTTTAAAAATAAGCAATCAGGAGGCTGACCGTATCCGGATTCTTTTGAATGGAATGCCTTATGGCTCCCTCCATCGTTTTTTATCCTATTTATCCTGTCTGAACTTTGCCATGAATCAGGAATTGTTAACGATAGAAGATATTGACTGTAATCCGGATTTTAAAAATCAGGATTTCAAAATCCGCAGGGAGTATACCAATACAGCCTATGAATCTCGTGAATATGAATTCTCGCACAACACCTATCTGCACGAAATGCACCAGTTGGATTTAATTGCCAACGGTGATACGGAAGGCATGAAAAAAAGCTTTGCTACTCCGGTTCCCGGCCGGCATGGAATCATCGGCAATGATGCTCTTCGCCAGGCCAAAAACGTCTTTATCGCCGCCTGTACCATGTATACCAGAGCTGCGATTGCCGGAGGTCTGGACATAGAGGCGGCCTATAACTTAAGTGATGTATATATCCAAACCAGTGAAAGCTATGGGACCGTTGCTGATGTGGAACGGCTGTTAAGCCGGATGCCCCTGGACTTTGCAGAACGGGTAGAACAGGAGGTCAAGTTCAAGGATGCCTCCCAGCCGATTATTTCTGCCATCCACTATATCAGAGAACACATTAATCAACCCCTGAAGGCAGACGATATTGCTGCTCATGTGAACCTGAGCACCTCTTATTTTTTGAAGCGGTTCAAAGCGGAAACCGGCTCCGGTCTGTCTGAATTCATTACAAAAACTAAAATCGATGAAGCCTGTATCCTCTTATCCTATACGGACAAGTCATTAACGGAAATCAGCAACTATCTGTACTTTTCCAGTCAGAGCCACTTCCAGAATGTCTTTAAAAAGATAACCGGCGTAACCCCGGGTCAATATCGAAATACCAAGAAACGACCGATATTCTTAGCCCGGCCTTGATTTCGGAAAGTGAGGAATCCCAAAGCAGATTCTTCACTTTCTTTTTTTATTTGCTGATAAACGCCCCATCTCCGTCAGGGATTTACTGAGCTCCTCCATCATCTGATGCCCGGCATTCTTCATAATCTTATGATAGTCGGGATTCTTTTTCATGCGTTTCTGCATCTGCCAAAGCTTTAGCCGCCAACGATTCTCTCCAAAGTCATTTAAGGTCTTGATATTCGCTTCCTGAATAATATTAAACATGGTATCAACAACGCTTTTTCGTTCTTCCAGGGACAAAGAATAAATCCAGCCATGCATGGTCCGTGCTACCATCTCGCTATCTTCCTTCCGCTCTGGAATGGAAACAAATTCTGTTCTCAGTACCCTCCATGTAATGGGGTCATGCTGCCGGAGTCCCTGTTCTTCACTGCTTACCACCATGTAGTTCTCATCCTGTTCCAACAACATACCAACCACAGAAGAAGTAGGTACATATTTCCGAATCCGATGCTGCAGCTTCTGATAACTGCTGCTGGCCAGCATGGCTTTCGAAAAACCCGGTCCATCGAAGTTATAGATGCTTTGGATTCGATTCTGAATATTCGGTCTTGCCTTTACTGCCGCATAGACTGCAAGATTCCCCCCCTTAGAGTGTCCTCCCAGCCATAATTCTCCCTCACAGGTGTGTCCTACATAATTCAGATAATCTACGGCCTTTTTCTGTGCCGGAACGGTTTCAAAGCACATACGAAAATTCTCTTTCCAGCCAATCATCGTATCATCCGTCCCCCGAAAAGCTGTAAATATCTTTCCTTCCCCAATCTGAATACATAGGGCACTGAACTGACTTTCTTCCTTGATATTTACGGAGTTTTGATAGTACA
>JAIECC010000130.1:0-4403 GCA_029068665.1 Lachnospiraceae bacterium | reverse complement strand
CTGGTGGCTGCCATACGGCGCATGGCAAAAGGTGCCATCTTAATCAGAGAAAATTCCCTCAGCAGATCTTTCTCCTCCCATTCCTGCCAGAATGCATCCGATGCCTCCTTCAGGGAAATGCTTTCCAGTTCCCAGGGCGACGGTACAATACCGTCAAGAGGAACATAAGATAAATTTGCCAGAATCAGGCTGTCGATTTCATTTAAGGGGCTTTCTTCAAACGTCAAATCTCCCCTCCAGTTCAGATAATCCATAATATTTGCCATACTGCTACCTCATCATTGTTATACTTAATTATCTAGTAGTATTGGCAAAGTTTTCATATTCTATTAATTCACCTTTTATTATCTCTCGGATCTTTCCTTTCTCAACTTCAAACACTTCATCACACAATACATCGATGTCCTCTCGATTGTGGCTGGCAAGAATAATCAGCCTCCCCTGCTCCTTCATTTTAAGGAGCAGCTCCCGGATTGCCGCTACTCCCTCCTTGTCCAATCCATTCATGGGTTCATCCAGAATCAAGACCGACTGCTCCTCCATAATCGCCTGAGCAATCCCCAGCCTCTGCCGCATTCCCAGACTATACTTTTTGACCGGCAGCTTCAGTTCGGGATTCAGACCGCAGATTTCCATGGTTTCCCTGATTTTCGTCTTATCTGCTGTTCCGTTTATTTCCGACAGCATCCTAAGATTCTTCATACCGGAATAGTAAGGGATGAAACCCGGATTTTCGATGATAATTCCGGCATCTTTAATATAATCCGCATCCCTGCCGATTACTTCATCATTCACAATTACCTCTCCGGAGGTAGGGTGTATAAATCCGCAGATACACTTCATCAGCATGGTTTTTCCACTACCGTTATTCCCCACCAGTCCATAAATCTTCCCCTTCTGCATGGTCATATTCACATCAGATAAAATCAGATGCCCCTTTATATTCAGATTCAAATTCTTTATTTGTATCATATGAATCCTCCTTTTATATACCGTTGTAACGTTTACTTATGATAATGGACAAAACAATAAAAGCTGCATTTATCACACTAAAATACAAATAGGAATCACAAAGTGGAAGCACCGGTTTACTCTGGTATTCCGCATAATGCAGCCATGTAATGGTATGCGCCATGGGGAATACCCACATATATGCCATTCTGCCGGCACAGGTAATGGTTCCCAGAAGAATGATGATTCCATCTAAGAAAAGCCCTGCTATTTTCTTTTTCACCAGTGAGAAAACAAGAATCAGCATGGCAAGCATGATAAAATACAGGATAAGGAGCAGCACTGTATGAACCACCGCCACAGGCAGGGGAATCTGGTTATACAGATTTTCCGGAATCAACTGCACCACATATTCCCCGGCCCATTCCGGAAATAAAGCTACATATCTTGTTACCGCATAGCTGTAATCCGGACTCCAGCTTATAAAATCCAGGGACAGTAAAACCGAGGCTGCAAACACAAACAGGGTCAGCATGATAGAACACTCCACCCCATATACAATCTGGCCCATAACCCATGTCCGTTTACTGCATCGTATCTGATAAAAATACCGGCTTTCACCTTCTCGTGGAAAATCCGCCATCATAGTTATGAAAAAAAGCGGCAGTATTAATACAACCACTCCTGAATTTCCAATTGCCGCAAATGGTTCAAATATGGAAAGCTTATGTTCCATGGTAATACTTAACGCCCTGAGGGGTGTTATAATCTGAATATTAATGAAAATCGCAAACAAGGCCAGTATGATTATCTTCGTACTTCTCATTAACTGCATTAGTTCCATCCGGGAAAGCTTCCATATGGTTTTCATTTTATTCAAAGCCAAATCCCTCCCCTCTCTTCTTTAATAAATATAACGTCAGACAGAATCCGGTCAGATAAATCAGACATATAGACAGCAATGTCATTCCAAAATACCCGGATGTATGGATATTCAGGATACTTTCAATCCTAAGACCGGAACACAGGTTTAATACTGCACCGTTTCCCTTATTTATAGCATCCGTCTCTAGTTTCATAACAACTTGTCCCCATATGTATTTCAGCATAAGCGGCAGACAAATCAGAATATACTTGTCCCGAAAGAACACCGATACCATATATGCAAAAACATTAATGCACATTCCATATAGAAATACCCTGAGGCATCGCATAAAACAAAACCCAGCTTCCTGAAAGCCCGGATACATTTCCATATACAGATTCAGCTTATCTACGGGATATGCATAGACAGAGGGAAACTTCATATATACGAGAATACCAAAGAACAGATACCCCACTGACAGAATAATACCGCCGCTTATTATAGCTGCTGCCAGCTTTGAAGCACTATATCGAAAGTTAGTTTCCCGAATCAACAGCATCCGATTAAAGCCGGACAGCTTTTCACTGGAAACGGTATAAAGATATCCCATACTTAGCAGAAAGGGAAGCAGCAGCTGGGTCCATGTTCCGATTCCACATATCCATATGTCATACCGGTTCAGGGAAATGTCAGCAAGCATTGTATCTCTTCGTAAGAATAACAGTAATTCCATAATGGTATAGGTTTTCCCGCTGGCAGAGGTATAGCCCTCGCTTAAACCACACACACAGGCAACTCCCAGGCATGACAAAATGAAAAGAGGAACGTACAGGTTTTTTTTGATTTCACTTATAATACTGTGCATATTATCCCTCCACATATGAATAGTAATAGACATCTCCCGACAGGACATTCACATATGCCCGCATCATTTGAGCATTGGTGGTATTCATTCCTTCAAACTGCCAGCAGGGATATACAATCTGATTGCCCCCGTCATCTCTACAGGTGCAATAGACTAATCCCGCCTTATATACCTCCAGCTTCACGTTCGCCGCCCAAAAGTCGTCCAACAAGGAAACTGCATCTTTGAGGCTCATAATCTCTGTCTGCTCTTCTATCAACTCTTCCAACTGCTCTGCATCTACATATCCTGTGAAAGCGGCAACAGTATCATGATTTATGATATATGCCTTTTTTGTATCTTCCATAATCTCATAGTCAGAGCTATAATATGTCTTTTTGCCTGTAGGCACATATGCAAATGGCACTCCATAATAGATTCTGCGTACTGTAAAGGCATAACCATATTTGTCATCCAGTGCAAATACTTCTACCTCCGGTACATCAACAGATATACCGGAAGGATTCTGTCTGGGTGTCCCGGCTTCAAAGTAGTTCTTTACCGCCTTTGCCCCATCCCCCACAGACAATTCTCCGTCCGCCAGTTCCCATATCTCATGGCTTTTTTCAGAGGTACTTCCCTTCTCTACTATATTCTCTTCATTTATTCCCAAAGCGTCCATTGCCGCCAGACCGTCTAAACCCAGAAAAGCTGTTATAGTGCCATCACTCATGGAGTAAATCCCGTCACTGCCCATTTGAATATAGCATTGATTGGTGTTGACAAAAAAACCCCGTCCGGAATCAAATTCCGGATAATAATCATACACCGCCGGATAATCGTAGGGATATTCCCTGCCTTCGTTTCTCTCATACTGACCGGTTGCATCCCGCAATTCTGTTTTCAGTTCAATATCTTCACATCCAATCTCTCTCAGCCAGTTCTCTATGGTTTCAATACTTTCATCCACTCCCATATCCACAGAATATAATCTATAAACTCCTACTTTCTCAACGCCATGAAACGGCATTATTTCACAGTCCTGAAAGCTGATATTAGCATAGCTGCTTTCTTTTATTTCGTTTATTTCTTCCTCATATTGACTTTGGTATTCTGCAATGCTGATTCGGTTGGGAATAAAATCAATTGTAATCTCTGGCAACTCATCGTCTTCTATTTCAGAGGATTCAACAGAAGGGGCCTCCGAACCAGTAATATCCTTTTCTATCTGAGATTGACAGCCTGTAAGACAAAGTATACATATGCCTGTTACCAGGCAGACTTTTGTTTTTTTCATCTTCTGCATATTATTCCTCCTCCAGCTTTATCAAATCACACATATGCTCTCCATTCTCATCATAGAAAACCAGCTTGCGGACCGTATGGGGATCAAAGACTTTAATGATATTGTATCCCTCAGATTCATAAAAGGAGCCGCTTCGATATATAATATCCGAGTATCGATTTTCCTCCTTCGGTGTAATGTTCTGTACAAAGAAATTTGCATTCATCAGGAAGCTCTGCTCTCCATCTTCTTCACAAAGCAATCCCATATCAGACAAGGACCATGCAGGCACTCCCCCCTCTGTTTCATAATCTTCCTGCACCTTGCCGTATATGATATAGGATAATCCCGAAACATATAAATACTGCAATTCACAATAGGGATGCTCACCATTATCTTTTATTTCATATACAACAAAATCAAGTGCATCGGAACAGGCATCCAGTTCCACCTCTTTC
>JAIECC010000013.1 GCA_029068665.1 Lachnospiraceae bacterium | reverse complement strand
TCTCTGGCCTCTGCCAAAAAGCCTCTTCGAATCTGAACTGCCACCTCTCCTGCCAGACAGGCACTCAGGGCAATCAGACCTTCATGGAACTCCTGCAGAACCTCCATGTCCACACGGGGCTTATAGTAATATCCTTCCGTAAAGCCTCTGGATACGATTTTCATTAAATTATGATAGCCAATATCATTCTCTGCCAGCAAAACCAGATGATAATACCGGTCCTCTCCCCGTCCGGCCTCCCGGTCAAACCGTGAGCCCGGTGCCACGTAGATCTCACAGCCAATAATCGGCTTGATACCGATTTCCCGACATGCCCGATAAAAGTCTATCACGCCATACATAACACCATGATCCGTAATGGCAATGCTGTCCATACCCAGCTCCTTTGTCCTTGCTGCCAGTTCTTTAATTTTACTTGCACCGTCCAGCAGACTATACTCTGTATGGACATGTAAATGGGTAAATTCCATATAAAACCTCTTTCAGTATTATTTCACTGCTTTTTCCTGTTATGAAGTACATTGGTCCGGATATAGGCAAAGGTCTTTTCCTCCCCTTCCTCTGCCAGCATATGAAGCAGCTGCTCCAGCAGTGCTCTGGTATTGGGATGCATGGGATATTTATTTTTCCCCTTCTCATAGTATTCCAAAGGTGCCTGATTCGTATAAGTATCCGGATGATAATTCTTGGATGCAGCAATCCGATCGCAGAACATTTCCACTACATAGTGAACGGGCATCTCCATGCCCGCCAATCCCTCCTGGGAATTCAGACTATAATCAATCCAATACTCCAGATGATGCTTGTTTCGTCCCTTATGATGAAGCCAGGCAGAGGTATATCCCTTTGCCTCCCGCTCTGCATTATTGGGGCTCCGATCTCCCTGATAATACTTGGCACCTACAGAGAATTCCGTCCAGGAATATTTGGACAGGTCATGCAGCAGTCCCTGCTTATACAATCCACATTGAAAGCAATGCTTCATGACCAGCCATTTATGATGATTAATTGTCTTTAAATGCGAAAGCCATTTGATCATATAAAGCTCCTTCCTCATTCGGCACAAGTCCATAGATATGTCATCAGCCTCCCGGCCGATATACGGGTCAGCTTTACTGACAAAATAGAAATATACAGGCGAGCAGATAACCTGCTCGCCGATGCTTTTCTTATTGATTTAAGTATTCCTGCAGTGTCTCCTGATCTACAATAATCCGATTGTCCATGGTCTTCATCAAATCCTTAATCTGCAGTGTAGAATTAGCCGGTTCTGAACTCAGATTATATACCTGATTCTTATCAAAGCTCAGTATAATTGGTAACAGCGGTTCCTTTTCATTCTCTCGAATTACTAATCCCCGTTCCCGATTCATTAATTCCACACAGACACCTGGTGATAAAATATTCACACTATTCAACAAAGCAGTTACCACTGACTCATCAAAATCCCTTGGCTTATCTAATAAAGCTCGAACCACCAATACCTCTGATGTAGGTTCCTCATACAGATTCATCGCCGTTCTGACATCATAATAATGAGCCACCTGAATCACCCGGATACCCATTGGAATATTACTGCTGGACGCATCTGTATAATCATAATCCTCCTGCTGATAGCCTCTTACCAGATGCTTAACACTGATATTAATATCGATATTATCATTAATTACGTTCATTCCATCTAACTGAGCCTTCCGGTACATCTGATATTCCTCAGCCGAAAAATCCTCTGTTTTATTCTGCATTTTGACAGGCAGGAACAAGCGTCCCAAATCATACAACAGTGCAGCTACTACTATGTTCATCTGCTCCGCACCATCAATATGCAATTTGTGAGAAATCAATGCTGCCAGAATTCCTACATTTAATGCATGCTTATATACATAATCCTCCTGACTACGAAGATTCTGTGTAAAATTAATCTTGTGTTCCAAAGAACCATACATCCGGACAATCTGATTTGCCAATACCATTAATTCTCCCGGCTTTTGTCCCGCCTTGATTGCTTTCAAATCATCCTTAATACTAAATACTGCCATGGTCTGAAAACGTTCAAATTCCACATCCTCCGGCGTCATAGGCGGCACCGGTTCAGCCGGTTCCAGAATATATAATCCAATTATGCCGAAATTCTTCACGCTATAAATACCCTGTAGTGTAAGCTTTGTATTCCGCTCATAAAGCAGCACTCCATTTTTATTGTATATTGGCTTAGCCAAACGCATTCCGACCTTCAACTCATCCGTAGGTACAAAAATCATTGAAACAGCCCCCTTTCACTTCTGATTATATTCTGATACAATTACTATTATAATATCATTTTTCCCCTTTCCTGTCTATAAAGAAAACAGGGGAGGACAAAATAAAAGGAGGTACTATGAAACCTGTGGTAAAGCGTTGGATTGTTGTGATATCCATTCTTATTTTCATACTTTGTTATACCTTCTTTTCCCTCCGGTTCCAGACCGGTCTTCCCTGTATATTTCATCATTTTACCGGTTGGTATTGTCCCGGCTGTGGTTTAGGGCGCAGCGTCCGCCATCTTTTTGCCGGCATCCAATACTTCTGTAACGGAGAATGGCAGTTCTGCATTGGTGAATTCCAGCAGGCATTCCGCCATAATGTCCTCCTGATGCCCTGTATCATTCCAGGTATTCTGCTTCTGTTCTATACTGCATGGCAATATATCAAAGGTATCCCATATCACGCTTACCTGCTTATCCGTATCATGGAACGTTTTGGATTTTTGATTGCCGGAATTCTGCTTGTTTATGGAATATTAAGAAATATACTTGTCATATTAGCACCACCGTGCTAAAATAAGTTAAAAATTAAGGAGGAGGATTCAAGATGGTACCTGAGAATAAATTCGGCTTAATGCTTGGATTAAGTATTGCAGAATTAGTTTGTTGTTTCCCTATTTGCGGAATTATCGGTATTATTTTAACAGTACTTGCTAATAACGCATATAAAGAAGGCGATTATACCAGCTATGAGGAAAAGGCAAAGCAGGTTAAGATCACCCTGATCATTGGTCTGGTTATTGGTCTGATCATGAACATTCTGGTTATGGTTATGTATGGTTCTGCTATTTTTGCTGCAGCAGGCTCTACATACTACTAAGATGCGGGAACCGTAAATATGGTTCTCTAAGAGACAGTAAAGCAACATTTAGCTTTGTCTGTTTTAGAAAGGGTCACATCAAACGATGTGACCCTTAAAAAATAGTTGAAATTCAGTTAAGAATATAGTATTATATTGCTGTTAATTTGCTGGAATAGCTCAGTCGGTAGAGCACTTCACTCGTAATGAAGGGGTCGAGGGTTCAAGTCCCTTTTCCAGCTTATTTTTATTTTAAAAATTCCACAATCCGTACAATGGCACGTTCAGCCTTCCCTTATGAAAGCTCAGTCCCTCCAGGGAAATCCGGATTGACATCCGGTTATTGTATTTCTGGTGGAACACCTTCAGATTCTGTGCCTTTGTCCGAATGGTAGACTGTACATCCACCGGAATCACCTCACCGTCATCCTCAAAGATAAAGTCAATCCTGGCAGTGGCTTCTGAGGTCCAGAAGTACAGTTTTTTCACGTTTGCATTTAGTGTTAATTCCGCCAGAACCAGCTGTTCCGACAAAATTCCATTCATTTCATCAAAAATATGCTCATTGCGTTCCGCATCCTCTGCCGTAATACCTGCCATATTCCGCAGCAGTCCATGATCCAGATAATACAACTCAAAGGATTTCTTGTCTATATATTCCTCAATCGGTGAAATACCCTTGGAAACCTTTTGCACCTTCCGTACATATCCGGCATTCACCAGCCAGGCAACCGCTCCCACATACTCTCTGGCACGGGCTTTGGAATCGATAACTCCATACATGAATTTTTTATTATCTTTGGTCAGCTGCATTGGTACACTATCCCAGACCTGTATAACCTTTTTCACAAACTGCTTTGGTGCATGCCGCAGAATATCTTCCCGAAAGCCCTGTAGAATCCGTTGCTGAATTTCATCAATACTTTCCATATCCCGCTTCTTGATAAAATCCAGAACCACCTCCGGCATACCGCCGGTAATATAAAAATACTTCAGGTAATCCAAAATGAGCGGACGTACATCTTCCTTTAGCCCATCCACCTTTTCCTGCTCTATCATTCGGCACAATTCCTGGGCTTTATTAGCAATCAAAAACTCTTCAAAGGTCATAGGATACATGGTCTTTACCATGATTTCTTCCACCACCAGATTTTCTGCCGGCAGTAAACCCACCCAGGAAGCAATCAAGATCACAGAGAACTGCTTCCGCTGTCTGACATATTGCAGCACTCCTGCAAATAAATCCTCTTCTACCTGCACTTCATCAAATACGAATAAAACATTAGCAATATCGCCTCCATGCAAATCAATATCGGATAATAATTCCAACTGCGCATCAATAAACTCCGCACTGTTCGGTGTTAGGAATAATTCTCTCAAAATAGCATCCTTATCGAATTCAATATGTATGGTTTTTGTAAAAAAGGCCTGGGCAAAATCCATAACGCACCAGGTTTTTCCCACTCCCTTAGCCCCCTTCAGCAACAGGATTGGTTTTTCCTCCTGCTCCTGCCAGTCAGCCAGCTCATTGATTAGATTACGATACATTTCCACACCCTCCTTCGATACCGGATTTGCAATCACATTATTCTAAGCAAATCATACCACGGTTCCATACGCTTTGTAAAGACGGTATTCTACTTCAAAATTCGTTTAAATACCCCACACATGTTTCAAAATCTGCAGCCCTGTTTTTATCTCCTGTTCGGACAGATTGGCATATCCCAAAAGGAGAGTGGGACACTCTGTGCTTCCTTCGATAAAATAAGAAGATAAGGGATAGACCTTAACACCTGCCTCATGAGCCAGCGCTTCTAATTCCGGTTCCGCATAGGGGATATCCGGAAATTCAATCAACAGATGCAGACCGGCACTATATCCCTTCCGCAAAACAGAATCCGGCCAGTCCCCCAGACAATTCAAGATATAATCATGCTTTGCCCGGTAAATGCCTCGCATACGATTTAAGTGCCGTTCAAAATAACCTTCTGTAATAAACCTTCTTACAATTTCCTGTTCCATTCTAGATACGGTTGTGGCATAAAAGGAGGCCCGGACATGGTAACACTCACATAAGGATTTGGGCAGAACCATATAACCAATCCGAATAGACGGTGCAATCGCCTTGGAAAGGGTTCCCAAATAAATCACTTTTCCTCTGGTATCAAGCCCTTGAAGGGCCGGTACCGGTCTTCCCTGATATCGAAATTCACTATCATAATCATCTTCAATGATATAGCGGTTCTCCTGTTCATAGGCCCAATTCAAAAGCTGCAGCCTGCGGTTAATCGGCATCACAATTCCCAGTGGAAACTGATGGGACGGCGTTACAAATGCCAGACTTGCATCTGTACGTCTCAAAATCTGAATATCCATTCCCTCCTCATCCAGAGACATCGGATAAATCCGATAATTAAAATTCTGAAAAACCCTGTATGCCTGCAAATAAACCGGATTTTCCACGGCAATTCCCAGATGCTCCGGCAATAGCCGGGTCAACAGCATGAGCAGATAATCGGTTCCTGCACCGATAATAATCTGCTCCTCTGTGCATTTCACCCCTCTGGACCGATGCAGATATTCCTTAATGGCTCTTCTCAATCCAAAATCGCCCTGAGAATCTCCATTTTGAAACAAAGCTTCATTATTATCCAGCATGACTTCCTTCATCAGTTTCCGCCACCGTCCATAAGGGGCATGTTGCAAATCAATACCAAAGGGAGAAAAATCCACTTGATATTCCCTGACTGCAGTACATTCCTCTACCTCTGTCACAGGAGTCTCCGACCCATGCAGATTCAGTAATCCATCTATTTCTCTGACGAAATATCCCCGCTTCGGTAATGCTTCAATATATCCCTCGGATTCCAACTGTGCATAAGCCATATTTACGGTATTACGACTGATATTTAAATCCTGTGCCAGTTCCCGTCCCGATGGCAGCCTTCCATGACAAGGCAGATTCCCCTGTCGTATTTCTGATACAATATATTGATAAATCTGCAGATACATAGGTACACCACTGTTATGATCAATGGAAATATGAAACATCCTATTCACCTCACAAAAAAGCAGACCGGCTCAAGCTGTTTTCCTTAAGCCAGTCTGCATTCTAATTATTAACTCTTATTAATCATCCAGCTTACCAATGGACAAAATCCCATTTTCACCTGCAGATAACAGCCCCAATAAGCCTACTGTCTGATTGCCGGTGCCAATATAGGTTTCACCGGTTTCCACCAGGGATTTAGCCAGCTCGAATACCTTATCCCGGAATCCAAATAGCTCAATCTTGCTCCCACAAGTCATTTTAAACAGATATTGATTCTTGGCACTGACTAACAGAATACTAAAGGTACAGCCATCTTCGCTGAGATTCGTCATGGCAGAACCCACCATCCTGGAATTCACTACCATTATATCTGCATTTCTCACCCGCAGATATTCACTGATAATCAGCTTATATACCTTTAAGAATTCCTCTTCGGCCCCTGCCTGTACCGGCATCTCCGCAACAGCAAATTCCACAACGGCATCTGCAATTTTAATAGTTCCGCCTTCATCATCAATTACTGCAGTGTATTCATTCGGAACAGCCATCTTAAAGAACTTATTATCAATGATCTTATATCCTTCCCGTTCCTGTACCGAATGGTACAGCAGCTCTGGAAATGCCTGCTCTAAACGATTCATGGAGGTCAAGGCACCTTCATTGCCCTTAGTTGCCATTTCACGAAGATTTTCATACAGACGAATGGTATCCTCTGTCATATCCGGTTCCAATTCCGCAATCTTCTCAACAGATGGCGCATATCCATTCGTGGCAGCCTTGTAATAAATCTTCAGCATATCTTCCTTCGGAAGTCCCTGCTTTGCCTTCTCTTCCACTGCTTCACACAAATACTCATTATCAAATCCATCAAAGCCTGCATCCAAAGCCCGTTCCAGCAGCTTCTTTCCGATATTGCCATCCCGCAGGTCGCCTTCTTTTTCCCGTTCCCTTACAATAACTCCATAGCGATAAAATGCTTCCGGGCTTCCCATATTACAAGCCATCTTAAAGGCTTCATCAATTTCCCGTTCACTTGCCAGATAAAACACCTGATTTCGTTTCTTCAGTGCCACCTGCAAAGCAGTATCCGCATTTCCTTCTTTAATTTCCTGTTCCCAGCGATTCACAGCCAGCTGCAGTTCTTCGCCATTCAAGCCTTCAATATCTTCAATATAAGCTTCAGCCTCTTCTATGCCATTCTCTGCCGCCTGCTTAAAATACTTCAGTGCTAATGCACCATCCCGCTTGGAGCGAAGCAATCCATAATAATATAAGCGACCAAGGTAGAACGGAACACGTTGATGCTTCAATTCGTCTGCCTTTTCATACCAGTTCAGTGCCTGAATATAATCCTTTTTCTGCTGTTCATAAATCGTACCAATCAAAAATGCCAGATCCGAATCATCATTGGCTTCAAACAGCTGCTTTGCCAATGACAATGCCTTTTCGTAATTAACATATGGACTGTCTTCATCATAATACAATTCAATCAACAGATAGCTTGCCTTCTTGCTTCCCACATTCAACGCTTTCCGGGCAAACTCCATAGACTTGTCATACTGTCCCAAGAAGTAATAGAATACCGCTTCACTATAATACTGCTGATCCTTCCGGTTTGCACTTTCATCACTAATAACAGTCGGGTCAACAAAGGCAAAGGAGTTGGCTACTTCAAAGATGATTTCCTCATATTGTTCAATAATCTCCATGGTAGCACATACAAACTTAATACATGCCATACGGTTTCTCTGCTGAAATGCAAAGGTAACAATTCCACGTTCCAATTCCTTGTGATAATAAGTAGCACAGATACCATCCGAATATTCCGTTACATATTCCTGAATATTCAAATCATAATCCAGCACATCATTATCATACCGCAAAAACAATTCCACATCCCGGGTAGATTCCTTAGGCACACTGTCATAGGTTACATAAATTGCAAAGTCCTTATAGCTTTCACTGGGTGCATAGTATTCCTCTTCTGACTCTTCATTCATTACCTTGACCCAATCCTTTGGCAGCTTATGGATATACCCTTCTATCTCATCATGAATATAGGTATACTGATATTGCAGCTTGGAGCCTTCTATCGTCTTGAACCGATATTCTATATTATTTTCCTTACGCCGCTCTGAAATCTTGGCATACAGCTTTTCTTTTTCCTCGAATTCCAGACTGTCTGTATTATTCAATGCATAATCCACACGTTCAAAAGCCGCCTGTCCCTGCTCATCTTCCATCTCAGCAAGGGTTTTATAATAAGTCCTGGCCTTTTCCAAATTAATCTCGATAATGGTGTCACCCCGGTTACCGAAATTATCATATTTATACATACCCTCTTCGTAAATACTACCCAGCTTCAGCAAAGAACCCCTATTCTTTAGGGCAGCTCCCTTTTCCAGATAAGACAATGCCTTACTATAATTATTTTTATTCAGCAAATCTCTGGCAACCTTAAAATATACCTCTCCATCCGGGTCTAACATCAGCAACTTCTCATAATAGCCCATTGACTTTTCATTGTTGACCTGAACCGTTGACTTGCCATAACGCCCGGTTTCATACATCTCTCCCAGAATGCGAAGTGCCTGGCAGCCATATGTAATGTAATGCTGTTCATCCTCTTCTGCCAATTCAATGACTTCCTCTAACTTATTCACTGCATCCATTGCCTTGCCTTCATTCAGGAATTCAATTGCCTGATCTACAGCATCCTCTGCCAGATTCACTGACTTTCGTTTTCCGGTTCCACCGGATGCTTGCAGCAGATTTTCAATAAACTCAATTTTACCAAGTGCAATTAACACTGCAAAAAGTAATAGAAATATGGCAACAAGCCAGCCGATACCGCCTTTTAATATAATTCCTAATATAATTCCAATAATTCCACATACACCGGCAGCAATATACCTTTTCATTGACGCTCCCCCTATTCCTTAATTTTTGCGCCTCAAGCACAAAATAGAAAATATTACTTTTATTTTATCATATGCCATCTGGAACTGCAACACCGTGGAAAGTAGTGTGCAAAAAAAAGGTATCTTCAAATGATCTTGAAGATACCTATATTTTATTTCGTAAATTCTAAAGGCTTCCGTTATAAAATGTTCCGGAATAAGAAGCCACATAAGTAGCATTTTTATTGTACGTAGAAGTAGAGGAAGCAGCACTTGTAGACAAATTATTAATCTCAACTGCCTTCTGGTAAACCTTAGCACTAAGGGAGTGTGAACCATTGAATAAATCTTTCACATCTCTCATATCTGCCCCTTTGAATTTCTCTTCATCCACCGATAAGGTATTGTCTGAATTAATTGTAATGCCTATATCTTCCAGCATATCCTTACGTGCTGAAACTTCACCTTTCAAAGTAATACCCTTCCGGGCAATCGAAATATTTGATGACTTTGACGCATCTGCTATCAATGCATTGTAATCACTTGCAAACTGCTTTACAGCCTTATAAATCTTATCTGTATCATACTGCTGGGTAGTCTTTCCGGTTTCCTCATCCTTTACATCAACCTTTGTAAATAAGGACTTTTTACCAACATCCATTAACGCACTTGCTGATGTCTTCATTGCATCGGCCTTTGTCTTGGTCTCTGTTAAGCTCTTCTTTGCTGTCTCATCCGTTGTCTTCTCTTTAACCTTAATATTTGAAGTCTTCTTAGTGGAAGTATCATCACCGGACATCTCTGCGTAATACTTTTTTACCAATTTACCATAGGAACCATTCTTGATTGCTGCATAGTCTGCTAAAGAACTATACAGTGAACCAAATCCACCTCCCATAGAACTGGTACCCATCATGCTGCTGAAAAAGTTTGAATTTAAGTGTGAATTCATTCCTAAATACATTGCCATCACTCCTTTGTCTGATTTATCGGGAATCCGTTCCCTAACCTTTGGCTTTCTTGATATTATTATACACAATAATATACTCTAATTATTATATCGGACCTATACACAGAATACTTTATATTAATTTCTAAAAAATGTCAAGAACTATGCCTGCAAAAAGTCAGCAATTCCTTCAATGGCTGCCAATTCATCCGTCCCATCACAGGACACCAGCAGTTCATCTCCCTGAGCCAATGCAAGACTCATCATTCCCATAATACTTTTGGCATTGATTCTTTTATCATCTACCTCCAGATAAATCTTGCTTTCATACTGGCTGGCAACTTGCACAAACATAGCAATTGGTGGTTTTGATTCCAGATCCGCCTTAATATTAACGACCATTTTCTTCGTTGTCATAAGATTCTCTCCTTGTATATTCCTATATTATTTTTGTCCTTTATCCCCAATGCCTGACACATATCCATCATTATGCCACCC
>JAIECC010000129.1:8294-9050 GCA_029068665.1 Lachnospiraceae bacterium | reverse complement strand
GTCAGCTGCTTTGCCAGAGTCTGACGGGTCCGGCTTAAGTCCTCTGCGTGGAGCCGGTACTGCTCCAATGCCTGCCCGCATTCCTGCTCCAGCTTCCGCCGGTACTCCTCATAGTCCTGATACTTTTGATATTCCTCCTGCTTGTTGGCAAGATAATCCAGTACCAGTGGAATGGTTTTCCCATACTTTGCCTCCAGACTCCGAATCTGATTCAGCCGTTCTTCAATTTCCTGAAATTCCCGGCTGTCAAACGTCATTTCTGACATATAATCGGATAATTCCCGATTAAAATCATTCAACAGACTATCCACTGTAGATAACTGTTCCTGTAAATCATTCAATGCATCATCATAATCTACTGACTTAGAAAGGATTGAAAAGGCATGGGACAGCTGATTGCCTGCACTGTCTGTCTGTTCATATCCGGTATACTGATACACCTGTGATACGGCTTCCATAATCTGGCGGCCATTGGACAGCTTACGGTATCTGGCTTCTAAGCGTTCCTCTTCCCCCGGTTCCAGTGCTGCTGCCTGTATCTCCTGTATCTCAAATTGAGCAAAATCCATCTGCCTTTTTCTGGTTTCCTCATCCAGCTCTCCGGTGTCTAGTTCTTCCTGGGCTTTTGCATAAGCTTCATAATCCTGCTGAACAATTTTCTTTTTTTCTTCTATGGTATCATGACCAAATCGGTCTAAAATATGCAGATGATTTCCTTTTTTTAATAAAGACTGATGCTCATGCTGGGAATGAATA
>JAIECC010000129.1:0-8284 GCA_029068665.1 Lachnospiraceae bacterium | reverse complement strand
AATTCCAGCAATTTCCTTTAATTTGGAAACAGTTACCAATTCATCATTTACTTTGTTCACCACCCGGTTGGGATAGATTCGCCGGCTAATGATCAAAGTCGAATCCTCTGCCAGCGGAATATCCAGTGCCTCCAATGCAAGCCTGCTGGACTCCTGCCGGATATCGAACATCAGCTCCACCAGTCCATATTCTGCATGTTCCCGCAGCATTTCCTTTCCGGTCCTTCCACCCAGGGCGATATTAACTGCTCCAAGGATAATGGATTTACCGGCTCCGGTTTCCCCGGTCAGGATATTCAGTCCTTCTGTAAAATCAATGTCAATTTCATCAATCAGAGCCATATTTTTAATGTGTAAATTCTGTAACATATCAGTTCCTCCTTAACCTATAAGTCACTGTATGCTGTTTTTTCTATGTTGGCAATTACCTTATCAGACATATCCTTGGACCTTGCAACTGCGATGATAGTATCATCACCGGCTATGCATCCCATTAGTCCATTGATATCCAGGTTATCCAATGCCGCAGCTACTGCCATTGCTACACCGGATACCGTCTTAATTACAATCAAATTCTCAGATGCCTCCATGGTCAGAATACCTGCTGCCAGTACCTGACGGTACTTTTTCCAGATATCCACATCCTGAGGCTGCTGCAAAGCATATTTGGGCTTTCCGGAATCCGTAGTGATTTTCGTCAGTTTTAACTCCCGGATATCCCGGGAAATCGTTGCCTGGGTATTCCGAAAACCCGCCCGGCTTAACAGCTCGGACAGCTCTTCCTGTGTCATAATATCATATTCTTCAATTAATTCAATGATTTTTGACTGTCTTGCGGATTTCATTGCTTTTTCTCTCCCATCTTGCTTCTCAGCACTTCATAAAAGCTGGCGGGATAGATTTTAACCAGCTTGGTGGTCTTGTTTGACCGCCGGATTCGAATCCGGTCTCCCGGCTGCAATTCCTCATAGCCTCTGCTGTCAAAGGTTGCAATTGCCTCCTCCTTCTGACTTTTCCGCTTAGGAACGATCTCCACTTCAATCTCATCCTCTGCGGAAAATACCACGCTTTTACTGGTCAGGGAGTGTGGAGACACCGGAGTTACCAGAATCAGACTGGTATTCGGACTGACAATCGGGCCTCCTGCAGACAGATTGTATGCCGTAGAGCCGGTAGGCGTAGCTACAATCACCCCGTCTGCTTCATATAAATCCAGCAATTCCCCATTTACATAAATCCGCAGACAGATAATCCGGGAATAACCGGAACGGGCAATTACAATATCATTTAACGCAGTAGAGGTGGATATTTCCTCCCCATCATGATAGATGGTTCCGGTAAGATTCATACGCTCCTCAATCCGGTAATCATCATTTAACAGGCTGTCCATAGCCTTCTCCATATTACAAGGGTCCACATCTGCCATAAAGCCTACGGTTCCTAAATTAATTCCAATCATGGGAATATCCTTGCCAGCCAGCATGTAGGAAGCAAGAAGCATGGTTCCGTCTCCCCCTAATACTATGGCACACTCCATGTCACATTCCATAGGAATATTATCTGCATCTACACAGATTGCAGCCTCACCGCCATGGGATTGAATATATTGCTTTACTTCTTTTGCCAGTGTTAAGTTCTCGTCCTTTGTAGAATTTGCTACAATTAGAAATCGCTTCATATGTTATCCCTTTCTTACTGAGAGAGCTCCTGATGAGACCGTTCCACAACCGCCTCCCAGTCAAAGTCTCCTGCTTCCCTTTCTGTATCCTTCGTCATATGTAGTAAATACTCTATATTACCTTCCGGTCCTTTGATGGGAGAATAATCCAGATGCAGTAATACAAAACCAAGAGATACTGCATATTCCATGACCATGCTGATTACCTCTTTATGAACGGCTTTGTCCCGCACAACACCCTTTTTTCCAACCTTTTCCCGTCCGGCTTCAAATTGAGGCTTGATCAGACAAACGATTTCCCCCTGTTCCGTCAGCAGCTGCTTCACCGGCTCCAATACCTTTGTCAAAGAAATAAAGGATACATCAATGGATGCAAATGCCGGTAGTTCCTCTATATTTTCTCTTGTTACATACCGGATATTGGTTTTCTCCATACAGACAACTCTGGAGTCCTGCCGCAGCTTCCAGTCCAATTGTCCATGTCCTACATCTACGGCATAGACCTTTACTGCACCATTTTGCAGCATACAATCTGTAAAGCCTCCGGTAGAAGCACCAATATCCATACATACCTTATCCTGCAGCTCCAGGTCGAATTGTTCCATGGCTTTTTCCAGCTTTAATCCACCCCGGCTCACATACTTTAAGGTATGCCCTTTTACCTCTATCTTCACTTTAGAACTATCAAAGACAGATCCTGCCTTGTCCTCTCGCTGTCCATTAACAAAGACAACCCCTGACATAATCACTGCCTTCGCCTTTTCTCTGGAAGAAGCAAAGCCCTGCTCTACCAGCATTACATCTAATCGCTGCTTCATGCTATCACCATTATATCTATATTTACATTCTACTACAAGCCGACCTCAGGGCTCCTTACCGACTTCCGTTATACTCTACTGCAAGCCGACCTCAGGACTCCTCCCATCTACGATGGGTCCCTCCTCAGGTCAAATCTCAGGGCTCCTAGTATCCGTGCTGCCATATGTTCACCGTCCAGCCCCAGCATCTTCCGCAATTCCGGAATACTGCCATGCTCGACAAACTGGTCTTCTATGGCAAAAGAAATAAATTTTGCCTTTTCATTACCAGTTTCTTTTAAGTACCCGCCAACAGCCTGACCATAACCGCCGCTCCATACATTTTCCTCCATCGTACAGATCAGGGAGTGGGTCTGCCCCAATTCCTCCAGCAGCTTCCGGTCCAAAGGCTTGACAAACCGTACATTTACCAAGGTCGGATTCTGTCCCGCCTGTTTTAGAATATCATATGTCTTTTGTGCCTCTTCCAGCATATTTCCCACTGCCAGAATGGCAATGTCCTGTCCCTGATACAGGATTTCACTTTTTCCATACTCCATAGGAGCCTGAAACTCCTTCCATTGATCACATGCCGTTCCTCTGGGATAACGAATAGCCACAGGCCCGGTCCAATGATAGGCAAAATCAAAGGCAGCATCCATCTCATACCGGTTTTTCGGAGACAAAATGGTCATATTGGGAATTTCCGACAAATAGCTGATGTCAAAGATTCCCTGATGGGTAGCACCGTCTGCGCCCACCAGTCCGGAACGGTCAATGGCAAATATCACATGAAGGTTCTGAATGCAGACATCATGCAGAATCTGGTCATAGGCCCGCTGCAAAAAGGAAGAATACACTGCAACTACTGGAATCATTCCTGCCGCTGCCAGCCCGGCTGCGAAGGTAACTGCATGCTGCTCCGCAATTCCCACATCGAAAAATCGCTCCGGATATTGTTCCCGAAATCGTTTTAACCCGGTTCCTTCTGCCATGGCAGCGGTAATTGCCACTACCTTTTGATTCTGCTTTGCCAATGCTAGCATTTTTCGGGCAAATATATCCGTATATCCGGGTTTTTCCTTTTTCTCCAGTACCTTTCCCGTTGCCAGATTAAACGGTGCAACGCCATGGAAATAGCAAGGATGCTTTTCTGCATAAGAATATCCTTTTCCCTTAATGGTTTTCACATGAACCACTACCGGACGCTGCAGTTCAATGGCAGAAACCAGACTTTCTACCATTTGCTGGATATTGTGTCCGTCTATTGGCCCGATATAAGTAATGCCCATATCTTCAAAAAACATCCCCGGCACCAGCAGATGCTTGATACTGTCCTTGGAACGCTTTACGGATAATGCAATGTCATGACCGGCAATGGGAATCCGTAAAATGGTATCCGCCACTCCTGCCTTAAAGTCATTGTAAGCCTGGGCAGAACGAATCTTGTTCAGATAATGAGACATGCCTCCTACATTTTCCGAAATCGACATCTCATTGTCATTCAATACCACTACCATACTGGACTTCAACCGTGCCATATTATTCAAAGCCTCATATGCCAGTCCACCGGATAAGGCTCCATCTCCGATCACAGCGATTACCGATTCATCTGTTCCCATGATTTCCTTGGCTTCCGCAAAGCCTAGTGCTGCCGAAATGGACGTAGAACTATGCCCTGTATCAAAGCAGTCGCAGGAACTTTCATTCTGCTTGGGAAAACCGCTCATTCCGCCGAATTCCCGTAAATGCTCGAATTCTTCCTTTCGTCCGGTCAAAAGCTTATGGGTATACGCCTGATGCCCTACATCCCAAATCAGCTTATCCACTGGAAAATCCAATACCAGATGCAGTGCCATGGTCAGCTCCACGGTTCCCAGATTGGAAGCCAGATGTCCGCCGGTCCGGCTCACATGCTGCAGCAGAAACTCCCGGATTTCCTGTGCCAGTACCGGATATTCGCTTTTATTCAGCCGCTTGATATCATTCGGCTTTGTTATCTTATCTAATACGCTCATGCTTCATTCCATCCACAAAAATTATAACGTGTCGTTCCCTTATTTTCTACGCTGTATCAGAGAAAGAATCAATTCTCTCAGGAACGGATTCTCTCCCGGAATATTGTCTAACAGTGCCACAGCCTCCTGGGATAACTGCACAACCTCTGCTTTTGCCTGTTCCAGACCATAGAGGGTAACATAGGTGGTCTTTCCGTTTTCTTCGTCGCTGTGCAAAGGTTTTCCCAGCTCTTCTTCTGTCCCTTCAATATCCAGAATATCATCCTGAATCTGAAATGCCCGTCCCACAATGCCTGCTAACTGCTGGATTTTTGTTACGGTATCCCCGGCAGCACCTGCCAGAATGGCACCAATCATCATAGATGCTTCAATCAACGCACCGGTTTTATTGTCATAGATATATTCCAGAACTTCTTCCGTCAAAGGTTTTCCTGTCAGCTCCACATCTGCGGTCTGTCCGCCAATCATGCCATAAATCCCCGGCTTTTGCGTCAGAACGGTATATGCCCGTACCACAGTGGATAAATCCTCTGTCATGTCAAATGCTTTTGCTGCTGTTTCGTAAGCATAGTTCAGCAGCCCATCTCCAGCCAGAATCGCCATGGCTTCTCCGTACACCTTGTGTGCCGTCTTACGGCCTCTCCGGTAATCATCATTATCCAGTGCCGGCAGGTCGTCATGAATCAGAGAATAGGTATGAATCATTTCGATGGCCGCCATAAATGGTTCTACAATGTTCTCATTTCCCCCAAGCATCCGGTAGGTTTCCTGCATCAGCATGGGACGCAGCCGCTTTCCTCCCGCATCCATGGTATAATTCATAGCTTCGATTACGGTTTTTGCATGTCCTTCTGCCACAGGCATATAGGCATGAATCACAGCTTCGATTTCTTCCACCCGCTTTTTAAGCTTCTCCATCCGGTATCTCTCCTTCTTCCGTTAAGGTAATCATTTCCTGCTCCATTCGGTCTAAGGTATCTCCACATTGGGCCAACAGTGCAATTCCTTTTCGATATAGCTGCATAGAATCCTCCAGGGTCACCTCCGGTGTCTCCATTTGCTCTACAATATCAGAAAGCTGTGCAAATGCCTCCTCTACTGTAACCTGCTTCTCCTGTTCCCCGTTCTTTGGCTGAGTTTCCTTCATTTCTCCATCCTCCTGCCTGTTCCTTCCTTTACAAAAGCGGGATTTCTCCGGCTTCGATTGCTTCTACTCTGGTCTTCATGCTTCCATCCTGAATGGTAATCTGCAGTACATCCCCGGTCTGAACCTGTCCGATGGAACACACTGGTTTCCCTTGGGCCTCCAGATAACCATACCCACGTATCAGCCTGGCTGTGGGGGAATTCCCATGAAGCTGCTCCGTCAGCAATGCCAGCTGATGCCGACAGCGTTCCATCCGCTGCTTCATCAACTGCTGCAGACGGTCCCAAAGCTCATCCCGATACTGCTTTTGCTGCTCCAGTCTGGCAACCGGATTCTGGTGCTGAAGCATTATTTGATATTTCTGCCATTTCAGCCGCTCCTGCTCCAGCTTCCGTTTCATAATCTGATTCATTTGCATCCTTAAATGCTCTACCCGGCTCCGGATCTCCATATAATCCGGAATCGCCAGTTCACAGGCAGCGGAAGGGGTGGGTGCCCGCAGGTCCGCAGCATAATCTGCAATGGTATTATCCACCTCATGTCCGGTGCCGGAGATAATCGGGGTTTTTGCCTCATAAATGGCACGGGCAACACATTCCTCATTAAATGCCCACAGGTCCTCGATGGAACCGCCGCCCCGTCCAATGATTATGGTATCCACACCCATAGCATCCAGAACCTGAATGCCTTTCACAATCGTAGCGGCAGCGCCTTCTCCCTGTACCTTTGCCGGATATAAAATCAACTGCACATATGGATTCCTGCGCTTCGCAATATTTCGTATATCCTGGATAGCGGCACCGGTGGGTGCAGTAACCACACCTACCCGTTTGGGATAGGGCGGAATCGGTTTCTTTATTTCAAAATCAAACAATCCTTCTTCGAAGAGCTTTTCCTTTAAACGCTCGTACTCCTCATATAAGGCTCCTGTTCCATCCAGTGTGACCTCTCTGACATACATCTGATACTTTCCATCCCGCTCATAGACGGAAATATTCCCCTCCAGAATCACACACTGCCCATCCTCCAGACGGAACTTCAGGCCCGAAGCCCGATTTCCCTTGAACATAACACATGCCATGGCACCGGTTCCATCCTTCAGGCTAAAGTAAATATGGCCGGAGGAATGGTATTTACAATTGGATACCTCACCCTTCATATATAATCCGGATAACAGATAATCCCCCTGAAACATATTCTTAATATATGTATTGATCTGTCCTACCGAATAGATTCTTTTCTGCATATTCCGCCTCCATACGGGATTTAAGGCTATTCCTTTACCAGTTTGCCCAAAACGGCATTTACAAATCCCTTTGCATCATCGCAGTACAGCTTGGATAGTTCTACTGCCTCATTAATGGCAACCCCCTGAGGAACTTCATCATCAAACTGTATTTCATAAACTGCCAGTCTCAGGATTGCCAGCTCTGCTTTTCCGATTCGATTCAGCTTCCAGCCCTCTGTATACGCTTCAATGGTTGCATCCAGTTCTTCCAGATGGCTATAAACATCCGTGGTCTTCTGTCTCACATATTCCAAATCCTGCTCTTCCGCAAAGACTATGGTTCCATCCTCCTGCTCCTGTTCCGCCAATTCCTGTAAATGGAACTCCAACTGTTCCTTCCACTCCTCCGGAGTATTGAATTCCATCCGGAACAATGCCTTAAAAATGCTTTCCCGCAGCTGCCGTCTTGTCATAATATTCCTCCACTTATCTGATTCTGGTAGTCGCTAAATGAGGACACATCTGCATCACAGATCTGTCCCCATCAGTCAACAACCCCGCTGCAAGCAACGGGGAATCAAGTTCCTTCCATTGGAATTCCTATTTCTTGACCACATGAACGGTTCGTTGCGACTTCTGTGATTTCTGACTCTTCTGCGGCTTGTCCACTGCAACACCAACAATCCGCACATTGACCCGTTCTACACACAGACCAGTCATACTCTCAATGGCACTCTTTACCCGTTCCTGTACCTGTCCGGATACCTTTGGAATACTATATCCGTATTTCATCTCCAACGCCAGATCAATCATTACACTTTCCGGCGATACTTCTACCTTTACACCCTTGGAAAGATTCTTCATTCCCAGTCTGCTTACCAGCTCATTGGGAACATTTCCGCTCATCTTTGCTACGCCCTCTACCTCTAATGCAGCCAGACCGGAAATGATTGCAACCACTTCATCTGCAATCTGTACTTCACCAAAAATACTGGATTCATGTAAATGATAGCCTTCCTGATGTTCTATTTCCATTGCCATACTCTATCCTCCTAACGTACTTACCTATAACATTTCCTCTATTATATCAAATTTATACACATTTGCAACAAACTTTTAGCCATGCAGACGCCAAACTAATGGTAGTTGGGAATATATTTGCATATTTTTAATTTTATATGCTATACTTTTTTGTACAAGCGTGATAAAACAACGAAAACAAGTTCGAAAGGTGGAAGATATATGAAGAAGCTTCTTTGTAGCGCTACATTGGTATGCCTGCTATTTATGACCGGATGCGGTAAAAATGAAATACCTGCGGATTCAAATTCCCTGCTTCAGAACAATACTTCCGGCACAGCAGTATTTGTCAGCGGAATGGGATGCAGTGATTCAGACTGTACAGATATATCCCAC
>JAIECC010000128.1 GCA_029068665.1 Lachnospiraceae bacterium | reverse complement strand
GAAAGCAATAAAGGAACTGGATTCATTTCCAAAAGGCTATGAAGCAACCGGATATGTTATTGAAGGTTTAAATATCTATTTTAAACCCTATAGTACATACTTAATCTTCTTTGTTGTGGAAGATTCCACAATTACAGTTATACGAGTTTTAAAAGACCGCATGTATTGGCAGGCTATTATAAAGAAAATGCAGAAAATCAGCCGATAAGATTTCCATCATTTTTTGACAAGCTTCATTCAAGGAGAACACTCATGAAACGCATGTTAATAACAGGCGGCACCGTATTTGTCAGCCGCTATGCAGCAGAATATTTTGCTCAAAAGGGCAATGAGGTCTTTGTATTGAACCGGAATACCCGGCCACAATCAGAAGGTGTAACCTTAATTGAAGGAGACCGGAACCAGCTTGGGGACTGTTTAAAAGGATATCATTTTGATCTAGTTTTGGACATCAATGCCTATACAGAAATGGATATTAAAAATCTCCTGGATGGGTTGGATGAAATCCATGATTATATCTTTATCAGCTCCAGTGCCGTCTATCCGGAAACATTATCCCAGCCCTTCCATGAGGAGCAGCACTGCGGAGCGAATTCCATATGGGGAGCTTATGGCATACATAAAATAGAAGCAGAGCAATATCTGACCCGGCATGTACCGCAGGCATATATTATACGGCCTCCGTACCTGTATGGTCCCATGCAGAATATATATCGTGAGCCTTTTGTGTTTGAATGTGCCCGAACCCAAAAGCCATTCTTTATTCCAAAGGATGGCAGTATGAAGCTGCAATTTTTTCATGTTGAGGATTTGTGCCGCTTTATTGACATTCTCCTGGAACAGCAGCCCCAAAATCACATTTTCAATATAGGAAATCCGGATGTTACAGATATTAATCAATGGGTAGAACTATGCTATCGTGTGGTCGGAGCAGAATGTGAGAAAATATATGTAGATGCCAGCCATCCCCAAAGAAGCTATTTTCCGTTTTATGATTACGAATATCGGCTGGACATTTCAAAACAACAGGAACTCATGCCGGATACCAAATCATTATTTCATGGCTTACAGGAATCCTATAAGTGGTATTGCCGACATGAGAATCTGGTCATTAAAAAACCTTATTTGGAATATATAACCCAAAATCTGTTATAGCATTTTACTTGTCCTCACCAAACCAGGTATCCCAAAGCCAGCTTCTGTACTCGACCCTGGTATCCTCCTGGGGACATATTAAAATCTCCTGGTACTCCTCCGGTGTTAATATCTGCCGGAGCTCTTCTTTTCCTTCCGACGCAACTACACCACCTGCCGTATCTACAAAACATAAACCCGGATACATGACACACCACCAGTTTCCTCCGTTTTTCTTACCGATATCCACCCGAAGTGCTTCATATTCCCCTGCCGGGAACAGGAAATCACCGTAATTCTTTATTGGAAATTCTTCCACTGTCAGATAGGCGTGTATTTCATAATCATAGCCTGCATTCGAAATAACCGTTCTCCCGATTTCCTCTATCTGCTCCAGATTGGCTTCCATAACTGCCCTCGCTTCTTCCTTGGAGGATACCTCTGCCATCTCCGGACCTAACGCTTCCAGAATCGCATCTCTTACTAAAAGCTTTAATGCCTGGTCTTCTTCCGAATCTGAATTCGCTCTGACATGAAAACGTATGACTTCCTTGGTTACATCTGTTCCCGGTGCTTCCTCCTGTAAATTCTCAAGCATCATTTCCTCTAATTCAGAAGTCCCGGAAAGAAGCGCTTCATAGTCCATACTGTCTAAATCTCCATTCAGCATGGCCTCTACTTCCCTCATGCTGCTTTCAGAATAGACCACCAGCTCTTCTGCTTTCGCTTTCATTGCTTTATAGTTATTTATCATGTGTATTCCCACTCCTCCGACAATCGGAGCAATCAAAAGTGCGGATAATGCTGTTTTATATAAATTCATTTTTTACCTCCATAACTGATTGATTTAAAAATTCTCAGCGTTTTCTTTACTGGATTTTCCTGTTATGGAGATTATTTCCAATTTATACTTTCTTATTCCTCACTGTAAATGTTTATTTCTTGCGTATGATTGATACTTATGACTGGTTTCCCGGAACCTGATTCAAGACCATTCTCTTTAAGTATATCC
>JAIECC010000127.1 GCA_029068665.1 Lachnospiraceae bacterium | reverse complement strand
AGCCAGCTCCTGCAGCTTTACTTCCCGGTCGGCTGCCGCCTTACTTTCCGGTGTTGCTTTTTCTATATCCGCCTCGTCAGCTTCTGAAAAGCTCTCCTCATCCTTCATTGGCTTTTCCTTTGATTTATCAGCCGCCTTATCTGCCGGAACTTCCTCAGTTGCCGCCTCTTCTTTTGATTTTCCCTGACTGCCGCTCTTCCGGCCGCCCTTTTTGAACTTTGGACCTTTCTTTGGCATGGCGGCTTCTCCTGCCGGTTCCCGGTCATAGATACTATCCTCTGCATCCGGCTTTTCCATAGCAGTATCCGTTTCTTTCTCCGCCTTTTCCTTCTGTTCCTGCTTCACATCAGCTCCGGTTTCTTTCCCGGTTTCCTTGGCACTCAATGTCTCTTCTGCCTCCTTTTTCTTATTGGCAGCCATTTCTGCCTTTACCCGATTTATAATCTCAATCGCTTCCTGCTCTGCTTTTCGTTCTGCTTCTTCCTTTGCCTTTTGTACTGCTTCTTTTTTTCTGGCTTCCTTCTGCTTCTCTTCTTCTATCCGCTTTTTCAGCTTTGCTTCTTCTGCTGCCTCTGCTTCTGCATCTTCTTTCGCCTTTCGCTCAAAGTACTCCTTTTGCAGTTCATTCATCCAATCGCTCATCTCCTTACCATTATCTATTCTTTCTTGTTGAAGATTTCATCCAGCTCTACTGTCAGTTCCTTCAGCGTACTGACTACCTTTTTATAATCCATCCGCTTCGGTCCGATGATACCAATGGTTCCCTTGGCACCTTCCTGCAGCTCATAAGTGGCTGTCACAACACTGAGGTCCTTCATGCTTTGAACCGGTGTCTCATCACCGATATAGACCTGAATTCCCTTTTCATTATTGTTCAAGGTTTCATCCACTAACTGATTCAGCATTTTCTTTTCTTCAAATGCTTCCAAAAGAACGCTGGTCTTTTCAATATCACCAATCTCCGGATATTTCAATATATTCGTTGCACCGCTGGTATAGATTTGCCGTTCATCTGCTGACTTCACTGCCTCTACCACGCCGTTAAGAATACGGTCCAGCACCTCTGCATAGATACCTGCCTGAACCTTCATGGTCTGTATCATTTCTATATTAATATCCCGAAGAGCGGCGCCCTGTAAAAACGAATTCATCAGGATACTCAGCTTCAGAACTTCATCATTGGCAAGCGGTTCATCTACTGCAATCAACTGATTCTTAATTACATTGCCATCCACTACGATAACTGCAAGAATATGGCTGTCGTCCACCATGGTAAGCTGCAGGAATTTGACCCGGACCTCCTGATACTGGGGAGCGGTAATCATGGTTGCATAATTGGTATTGTATGCCAACACCTTTGCCACCTGCTTCAACATGACCTCCATACGGTCCACCCGTTCCAGCAGTCCTTCCCGTTCCTGCCGCATCTCCTCCACTTCGCTATCCCGTTCCTGCATGATCTGGTCTACATAGACCCGATAACCGGCATCCGTAGGGATCCGTCCGGCTGAGGTATGGGGCTGCTCAATATATCCCCCCTCCTCTAAATCTGCCATCTCGTTCCGAATGGTTGCAGAGCTTAGGTTTAAGTCTGTATATTTTGAAATTGTCCGAGAACCAACCGGCTCACCTGTTTCCAAGTAGTTAGCGACAATAGCCTGAAGAATCTTCATCTTACGTTCGCTTAACTGCTCCATGCAATCACCCTTTCTCAGAAACTCATACTTCTAAGACTTTTTGTTCTATTAGCACTCAATACATCTGAGTGCTAACATCTAGGTATAACTTAACACCCCATAATTGCTTTGTCAAGGGAATTTTCGTGAATTTTTTCGATATTTTGTAACAAATCAGCTATGCAGACAGGACAACACCAATCATCCTGTGAGAATATTCACAAAAATGATTGGTGTTGTCCTGTCTGCATAGCTGATATCTATATTTCTCCCTGCTGTAGTTCAAAGATATGAATGGCAGTTAAAATATCCGTCTGAATCCAGCGTTCATAAATTACCGTTCCGGTTCCATAATAACCGGAACGCCGGCGATTCCGAAAGTCCTCCTCCTGCAAAACAAAGCCATCGAAGTCATAGAAATCCTGAAATTCCTCATAGGCAATCAGACGGTATCCCACATAGATCATCCGGTCTTCTCCTAATAAAAATAACTGATTCCGTAATTCTTCAATTAAATCCATGTGATCGGAGCATAGTTCTTCGATTTCAAAATGTTCACTCAAAAATATATAAATCCGCTTGATTAATTCAAAGTCCAATATCAGATTTCCAGCTTCCATACTGGCAATTACCGATTCCGAACCGCCCACACAGCGTGCAAATAATCCTTGGGAAAAGCCTAACGATTCCCGCTTGTGCCGCAGCCAGCTACCTGTGAAAATCAGCATGTAATCAGCTCCATTCCTTCCATCCTTCTATCCTTATATATATTCTGTCATTTTTCCAAACATGTATCTGCTTCCCCAACCGGCATGGCATCCGTCTCCGGGGTCGAATCCAACAGAAAATCTGCCATTACGTAATTGCTGACGTCAATTCCCTGCTCTGTCAGCCTCAGCCGATCCTGCTTCCATGTCAAAAATCCCTGCTCTACATAGGTATGAATCACACTGCCATAGACCTCCTCCATAGCGCAGTGAAAGCGATTTTCAAATTCCGTTTTTGATACTCCCTCCATCAACCGCAGTCCCAGAAACATGAATTCTTCCATCCGGCTTTTCAAGGTATCCGAAACCTGATTTTTTCTTATTTTTGTTATATCATCCTTTTCCCATTCATACAAGTATTCATTCCAGTCACTTGTATTGCTGAATCGAATCCCATTCCAGTAGGAGGAAGCGCCCAGTCCCAGACCCAGATACTCTCCTCCGGTCCAGTACACCCGGTTATGACGGCAGGCATAGCCCGTCTTTGCATAATTGGATATTTCATAGCGCTCATAGCCCATTCCCTTCATGATGGTTTTGGTATAATGGTACATATTCCGTTCTGTCTGCTCCCCTGGCAGTTGTTCCAGCAGTTCCTGGGACCGGGCAAGCGTTGTTCCCTCTTCTACCATCAGACTATATACGGAAATATGCTCCGGTTTTAACTCCAACACTTTAGACAGCGTCCGTCCATAGGAAGCCTGGCTCTGTCCCGGTAATGCCGCCATAATATCCACATTCACATTTCGAAAGCCGGCTTCTCTTGCTAATTGATAATTCGCTATAAACTGTTCATAATTATGAATCCTGCCTAACTGCTTTAATTCCCGATTATCTGCACTCTGAAGTCCCAGACTCAGTCGATTGATTCCACAGGTACGATACTCTGCCAGCTTTCGTGCTGTCAGAGTTCCCGGATTGCACTCTATGGTAATCTCGGCTTCTTCTGCAATATTCCATACAGAATAAAGCTTGTGAAACAATTGTTCCACAAGCCCTTCCTGTAAAATGGAGGGCGTTCCCCCGCCAATAAATATAGAAATCACCTGATATTCCTTTGCCTGTTCCCGATAACAGTCCATCTCCTGCATCAGTGTCTCAACATAGCTTCTCTGCTCCGACAAAGAGCAGTCAGCAAAGGATAAAAAGTCACAGTAGATACATTTCTTCATGCAAAAAGGTATATGAATGTAAAGACTGATATTCTTCATATAATAGCCTTTCGTTCCTCTCTTTCCAGTGCTTTATGCCTGTATCTTACAGGCGGATTACTCATTATCCAGCTTTAATACAC
>JAIECC010000126.1 GCA_029068665.1 Lachnospiraceae bacterium | reverse complement strand
AGTTAGTAACGTGCAGTTAATTAGTATTTTAAACACAGATTGGGTTACAATCATTTTATCAGTAACAGGGAAGGATACATATATGGAAGGTCACTACTGCATGTATTTAAGAAAATCAAGAAAGGATCAGGAAGCCGAGCAGCATGGTGCCGGTGAAACTCTGGCGAACCATGAGAAGGAGCTTACTGCCCTTGCTTCAAGATTAGACATCCAGGTTGAACATATATACAAGGAAATCGTATCCGGCGATACAATAGCAGCACGTCCACAGATGCAGCAGCTTCTTACCGATATTGAAAATGGCATGTGGAACGGTGTGCTGGTGACAGAGATCGAGCGACTTGGCAGAGGTGCTACCATAGACCAGGGCATCATCAGTCAGGTATTCTCACTGTCCGGCTGTAAAATCATCACTCTTAATAAAATATATGACCCCAATAATGAATTTGACGAAGAATACTTTGAGTATGGACTGTTCCAAAGTCGAAGGGAATACAAGGCAATTAACCGTCGCCAGCAGCGCGGTATTGAACAGGCTTTGAAAGACGGCAAATGGGTATACAACCGCCCTCCATATGGCTACAGAACCGTTAAATTAGAAAAGCAAAAGGGTTATGCTCTGGAAGTCATCCCGGAACAGGCAGAGGTTATAAAACTGATATTTGATTCTTATTCCGAAAAGGCAATGGGTTATGGAGCTATTGGAGAAATGCTTCGTAATATGCATATTGATACGGATACCAGAGGGTGGAGTGCAAGCTGCATCCAATCCATACTAAAAAATCCTGTCTACTGCGGATGGGTAAAGCGTGGACAGCGGGCAATCAAAAAAATAACTGTGAACGGACAATTGACTGTTACCAGACCAAGAACCCAGGAATACCGGTTATATCCCGGATTGCACGAGCCCATCATTAGCCAGGAGCAATTTGATAAGGTGCAGAAAATGTTCTCATCCCATGACAAGCATCCGATCGGCAAGGATTTAGAAATTAAAAATGCCCTTGCCGGTTTAGTGTATTGCAAAAAATGCGGTCGAAAAATGACACGCCGCCCTTATCCAAAAGGAAACGCCAATGCTCTCATTATGTGTGCCAATAAAGCATGTGATAATATTGCCGGCGATCAGCTCACCATGACCGATAAGACCATAGCTATATTACGCCAATATTTAGAAAGCATGACAAGCGAATATCGGACAGAACCTTCCAGCCAGCCAACACAGAGAAAGGTACTGGAGCAGTCCAGGACAAAGCTCCTATCCGAATTGAAAGAAACCCATGGGAAATTAAATAAAGCTTATGATTTTGTTGAACAAGGGGTATATTCTCCGGAAGAATTTATTACAAGAAGCTCCGTATTGAAAGCAGAAATTTCTGATTTGGAAAATCAGCTACAAAAGATAGAAGCAGATATTGAACATGAGCAAATCATCCTGGATAAAAAGGAAAACTACATCCCCCGTTTAAGGAATGCTCTGGATATTTTTTATTCCGTTTCCCCTGCAGAACAGAATGCACTTCTGATGGAACTGATTGAGCGGATTGACTACATAAAAGAATCCCGCTCCGGGAAGTATGGACCGAAAGATAATTTCGAACTTTTTATAC
>JAIECC010000125.1 GCA_029068665.1 Lachnospiraceae bacterium | reverse complement strand
AGAACCAGGGAATATGGAGGAAGTGGAATCGGCTTATCCATTGTGGCAGCTGCCATGGAAGCCCATGGAAAAGGATATGGGGTAAGAAATGTTCCGGGGGGAGTAGAATTTTATTTTAATCTGGACACGGATATTTCTTGATGATACATTAAAAACGTGATAAAATCATATTAATATTAAGTGGAGGTGTCCCTGTGAAACATTTAAGGTACATGCTGGCAATTCTGTCTTTGGCCTTTCTGTTGACCGGTTGTGGAACGGAAATATCGGAGGAGCAAAACCGGATCATGGCAGAATATGCAGCAGATTTATTACTAAAATACGATGCGAATTATCAAAGCCGTTTGGTAGAACCTGAGGATGAATCGGAGTTTCAGGATACAACGGAGGATACAACAGAGAACACCATCGGCGATTCCGGTACGGAAGAACCGGCGGCATCAACGGAAGCAGAATCCGGAAGAACAGATGATACGGAAGCTTCGATTTCGAATATTGCTGATGTTCTTGGACTGGAGGGCTTATCCATTACTTATGCGGACTGTACATTTGTAGATTCCTATCCTGACGGAGAATCGGGAGAGGCTTTTGTTGATTTGAATGCAGAGGAAGGCTGTAAGCTGGCAGTTTTACGCTTTCATATTCAGAATCAGTCATCCCAGGACAGGGAAGTGGATTTGCTGCATGCAAAGGTGGATTATCAGCTGCTTGTTAACGGTTCGAAGAATGTGAAGCCAATGCTGACAATTTTAACAGAGGATTTAGGAACATTCCAGAGTACCCTGTCTCCGGATCAGGAGCAGTCAGCAGTGTTAGTTTTTGAAGTGTCCGAATCACTGGTAAATGAGATTGATACTTTAAATCTCCGTATTACTTATCAGGAACAAGGCTATGTTATGCATGTGCAATAGGGAGGAATCGTTTTGGAGACTAAGATTTTATTAGAAAGTGGAACCAATGAATTAGAAGTATTGGAATTTGTGGTAGGCGGCAATCATTATGGAATTAATGTGGCAAAGGTAGAAGAAATTCTTCCTATGCAGTCAATTACACCGATTCCCAATTCCCATCCTTGTATTGAAGGGATGTTTATGCCGAGAGGAGTAATTATAACAGTTATGGATCTTTTTGGCATACTTGGATTTGAACATGAGGAAGCCAATGCAGATATGTTGATCGTTACCAATTTTAATAACCTGCATATTGCATTTCATGTAGAGCAGGTATTGGGGATTCACCGGATATCCTGGAGGGATATTGTGAAGCCGGATGTGACGATTAATGCCAATGGAAGCGGCATGTCAACCGGTATTATTAAGCAGGATGACTGTTTGATCCTGATTTTGGATTTTGAGCGGATTGTAGAGGAAATTTGTCCGGAAACCAGTCTGAAGGTATCTGAGATTGAAGCATTAGGAGAACGGGAAAGAAGTGATGTACCGATTATAGTTGCAGAGGATTCCCCAATGCTTTCTAAAATGATTCGGGATTCCCTGGAGCGTGCCGGGTATACGAATCTGACCATGAAAGCCAACGGACAGGAAGCTTGGGATACGATTTGTACTCTGAAGAAAAATAACGGTGTACAGTATGGAGTGAAGCTGTTAATCACAGACATTGAAATGCCGGTTATGGATGGACACCGATTGCTGCGTCTGATGCGGGAAGATGATGAATTGAAGAATATTCCGATTGTTGTTTTTTCTTCTCTGATTAATGATGATATGAAGCGAAAAGGGGAACGATTGGGTGCTGATGCACAGATATCCAAGCCGGAGATTGGCGGTTTGGTACATATCATTGATGAACTGGTAGGATATAATCAGTAACGTATAAGGACCGGAAGCGTAATGCCCCGGTCCTTTTTGTAGGTTATCTTACGTTAATCTAATGGAAAACTGCCATGTACCTCTTCGTTAAACACATAATATGCTGTGTTATCTTCTGGTTTTATGTACAATTGAAGGGCTTTCAGATCGGAAGCCTTATTGCCGTTTTCAACCCAGATTTTCTTGGCAGTTGCAACGATTTCCTTTTCATCTAATTGTTTTCCCTGAAATTCTACATACATTGAAGACTTCATTTTCTTTCCTCCTTTATGATGCATACCCACTGAAACACTCTTAATATATAATATTTCTCTATGAAATGCAACTTGTTTTTTATCTGGGCTTATTGTATAGTTAACAAGAGAGTGTTTTAATATAAGGATAAATTTTAGAGAAGGTGGATATATGGATGAGAATTATTTAGATCAATTATTAAAAGGCATGGAACATCCGGATAGTGATGTTTCGGATTTTGATATGTCGGAGATGGATTCTCTCGAAAATCAGTTATCAGACAGTGAGGATAGACTGGAGGAAACCCTTGCAGCAGATGCCGGACATATTAATGATATCGCATGGTCTGATTCAGAGATACCAATGGAGGAGATTTCTGAATTGGATGAATTAGATCATCAGGCAGATATGGATATGGAGAACATGGATTTTGATGATATTGATTTTGATGATCTGGATGTGACGAAAATGGATGTCAATCCGGTTCCCCTCCAGAAAGATTTGGAAAATGTAAATGAATTGAATATAGATGAAATGTATCTGGATGAATCAGAGGACGATTTATTTGAACAGGAATTCCGGAAGATGCAGGCAGAGGAGCCTGCCGGTAAGGTTACGATATCTGATTTGGAGGATATGGAACCGAAAGGTGCGGCAGCCATGGAGGAAATGGAAGAAATGGAAGAAATTCCGGTTCCGGAGACGGAGGAAGCACCTGTTGAAGAAATGCCGACGGAAGAAGCACCTGTGGAAGAAGTGCCTGTCGAAGA
>JAIECC010000124.1 GCA_029068665.1 Lachnospiraceae bacterium | reverse complement strand
TTCAAGCCCTGCCAATCCTTTGCATCCTAGCATTCTGCTATCCAGTGCTCACAATCCGGTTTTATTGCAGTAATACTCTTAGCCTTTATCAACACCTGTATCAACGTGCTGCCCTGCTCTTCCGCCTTTGTCAAAAGCCGTTGATACATTGCCTGATATTTTTCTAAATATGCATCGCCCATACCGGAGACCCTCCTTTTTATCCTGATTTCTAACGATTTCCATTATCCTCTCATAGTTTATACTTTAATATATATCTGTTGCAACCTTCTTTCCTTTTTTTCGATTCAAAATAAGCAGAATTCCGGTTATAATAATCCCTTCCAGCAAAATGACAGCCAGAGAAAAATTCCTTATTTTTATAAAGTTTTCTAAGCTTGATAACCCTCTGATGATGGAAGAAAGCAGCAAAGAACAGCAACAGCCGGCAATATTCATATTTATCAAGATAATATGGGAATTACCGGTACTTATACTAATAATCCATGCCACTACAAAGCTTATCAATTGCAGAACAATCAGCACAAACAACTGTATTCGCAAAGCGGTTGAAAACTGCTCCGGCTGCATTCCGGATAAACTGCTGTTGTTTAACCACAGATCAATCAGGAAACCCAACAATATTGCATAAATCATCAAGACACAGCCGATACCTGTCATAATTCCTTTCCATTTTGTGCTCTTGCTCACGCTGATATAATCCGATGAAACAAAATAGGAAAGCAACATCCAGAGCGGAACAAGTATATAGTAAAAGGGAGGGGGAACCATACCATAATTGGAAACAGCGATACCTATGCCGACAACCGTCGCCAGCAATAATATTCCTATACAGATAAGGGTCTTTCCCGTAAGATACTTCTTAATCTTTCGCATATAATCAATTTCTTTTGCATCACTTGCCACTGAAACAATTTCCGTTTCCTTTATCATTTCTACCAGGTTCTTGCAATCCCTGCATTCCTGCAAATGCTGTTCTACAATCATCTTCGTATCTGCCGAACAGATTTCATCTACATAAGTGGGTATCAGATCCCGAATCACATCACAGCTTAATTTACTCATCTTTCATCCTTCCTTTCAGCAATCGTTCCTTTCCCCGGTAAAAAGTAACCCTGGACCAGTTCTCACTTCTTCCCATGATTTCACCAATTTCCTTAAAAGACAAATCTCCTGCGATACGAAGGTACATGACCTCACGCATCTGTTCCGGCAGCTTCTGCATGTCCTTCAATACCTGAAGCAGTTCGATTTTGGTCAACACCTGATGCTCTGTATCGGAATCTGCGGCTGCTTTTTCTTCCTCCAGCTCCGGCTCCAGCGGTATTTCATGCCTGTTTTTCTGCCAGTATTGATATAGTAAATGCTTTGCAATCTGACATAACCAGACCGATACCTTACAATCTCCGTTATAGCGTTCAAGAGACTGATAGGCTCTTAAAAAAGTCTCCTGGGTCAAATCCTCTGCCAATTGTGCATCATGGCAGCGGGAATATAGAAAGTGATAGACAATCTTGGCATTTTCTTTATATAATTCCTC
>JAIECC010000123.1 GCA_029068665.1 Lachnospiraceae bacterium | reverse complement strand
TCTCTGGAAGAGGAATTATTAAATGAGGATGCATATACCGCTGCAAATCCCAATCCGGATTTTCCGATTGTAGCATTAGAACCAGAAGAGGAATTGTAGACTGGGAGTATAGAGCGTGATACTTGAATATTTTGAAAGGAATCAGTTCCGCTGGATGAATTAATTCCATCAGAATTTATTATTGTTCCACCATAATTATATTCAACACCAACTGTACCGCTTTTTAATTTATTAGCACTTAACTCCCCAATATAGTTGTTTTGTATCGGAGAACCATTCCACCCTACACCATCTCCAATTATTCCGGTAATCGCCTGTCCTGCGACTGTACAGTTACCATTAATGGTTACATTGTCAAAGGTTCCGCTTGTGGCAGTAATAGTTCCGGCTATGTTAGCATTGGTGGCACGCAGAGTTCCATCCTGCTTTACGGAAAATTTCCCGTTTCCGGCCCAGAATGCCCAATCCGTTCCATAGCTGCCAACACCGGTTGCATTTCCGGTACCATCCCCTGTATATGGAATTCCATTGGATATTGCATTTGGCAGAATACTCCATCCGCCAATGATTCCTCCTTGAATGGTAGCAGCATCGGAAATAATAGTAGAACCGCTGATGGTGCCTCCCTGGATGGTTCCGGTACAGGTAATCGTATCTGAGAAAGTGCCGCCTTTTGCATGGATGACACCACTGATGGTTGCACCATTGGCAGTGATGACACCATTCTGGATGTTTACATAATGATTGGCATCTTTATAATTTCGAAAGCCATCTACACCCATGTAGGTTCCGGCAGTTGTTGAACTCATGGAAGAAGTGCCGGAATACAAAGCCTTATTAATATTCCAGTTACCGATTTTACCACTGGTTGCCGTAATCTTGCCTGTAACGGACAGGCCGGCAGAAGCATCATAGGTCAGTAAATCTCCGGCAAAGGAGAAGCTTCCATCTTCCAGATTGATATGAGTGCCTTGTTTACCGGCAGAAGAGTAGTTCCCGGAATAGATGTGTCCGGAAACCATGGTACCGGCGATAACGTGGTCGGCATTCAAGCCATAGTTCTCATGCTCCACACCGTCAATGATATACTTCAGCTTTCCCAAGGCACAGGAAACGGTTTTCCAGTGATCCTGAGTGAAAGCGATGGTATTATTGATAATTCTTAATTGCTCCGGTAAATAGTCATCCAGTACATCATCATACTTCCGGCAGGAGATGCCATGGGCGTCATATATGACATCCTGAGTTCCGCAGTTTATGATGTTGAATAATCCTGCATCCAAACCGATTTTCCTGTAGTCCTTTACCGTTTCGCTGGCTTCCATGCCCTTCCCTGCCTGATGGGCAACATAATCAAAGGAACCTGCCATGGACTGTGCCTGAGACAGAATGGCCCCCATGTCGGATATGGTATCCCCTATGGATATGGCATTCGAAAAGGTAACCGCTACCTGTGATAAATTGCCATAGTCTAAGCCGATATGAATCAGACGCAGCCGGTATAGCCCATCATCTGCTTTGCAGACAATCCAGTTCCCGATGGCAACCTTATCCTTGAAATCAGTAAATTCCTTCATGCTGAACAGATTTTCCAGAGTGGCGGTAAGAGTAAGCCGTGGTTCACTGGCTGTCTGGATTTCCTTTTGTGCAGCTTCAAACAATTCCTCTGCCCGTTCCATTAATTCGGCATTGGACAGACCATCGGAAGTATAATTGCTGTTGGAATAAGTATCTTCCCGCACATAAGAGCAGAAGACAGGCCATAATTCATCACCGATATAAGACTGGAAATCTAACTGCTTCCGAATGGCATCCCGCAGCTCCGTATAATGACTGCTCCGTTCCTGCACTGCAGCAATGGAAGCTTCACGAACTACCATTTCTTCCTGAATGGCGGTAATCCGGTTATAGTAAGGCAGATACATGGTGCGATACAGGTCTACATCATAGAAGGTAGCATTCTGATCCGTCACTCCATTTTCAACCAGTACCTCGATACAGGTCTGGTAGCTGGATTCAAAGGACTTTAGTCGGTCCAGGCAGTAATCCTGTAATGCCGTCTTGAAATCTTCCAAATCCTCGATTTCGAAAACAGACAGGAACAAAGCATCTTCATGATTCATTGCCTTCTGGATTTTCTGATATAAATACTCTTCATAGTGATTCCCGGTGATAGATATGGAAAACTCTGTTTCGCTTTCTGCCGTGTCTGTTTCATCGTATTTGTTCGTAATTCGGATATTTCCGGTCCAGGTACGGCTGGTACCACCAGTCAGATCGGAAAGGGTAGAAGTGATAATCTCTGTTTCATATCTGGCATCTACCAGTACCTTCGCCATGCCGTTCACTGCCAGATCCGCCGAAGTCTTGGAAAGAGTGGTTATATTCTGTACGGATACGGATTGGAGATGGGTGCGTAGTGCCGCTATCTCCAGAGCTGCCGTAGTCTCCGGTAAGGTGACAGTGGGCATCATGCCGGAAATCAGATACAGCTCCTCGTCAATTGCTTCATACAACTGCTCCGTATACCGGACATAATCCTTTTTTTGCTCTTCATATAGCAGCTGATAGGCTTCCAGCTGCTTCGTCAGTTCCTCCGGCATATCTGCCATGGTCGTATCTGAAAACCGATAAATGTATTCTGAGCCATTGGGGTTGCAGTTGGCTACGGTAGCGGTCATCAAGTCATCCCCGCCTTCGATTTTAAAGCAGTTCTTGATACTGTCTCCATCCCCTTCTAAAGTAAGCAGGTCTGCAAAGTTTTCAGAAGAAATGAAAACCTCTGTCTGCATACCATAGCCCGTCCGAATATCATGACTGCCACATTCGGGACAGGTATCCGTAAATTCTCCCCGGTAATGACAGTCGTTGCAGCTACATTTCAAGTCATAGGCAGAGATACTTCTGGTTATGGAATCAAAGCGGAACAGGCATCCGATTTCCTCTGCCACATCTCCGGTAAGAAAGTCATAAATGCTGGTTCCATCACAGGAGAAGCTTCGCTGGATATTTGCAAGAGAAGCATCCACATGAGCAATGGTATAATCCGGACATTTGTCATGGAGCACCCGGTGCAGAAGAGAAGCGTCTTCCTTCTGAGGATGATAGAATACCGTAGGTGCATAGTCTTCCCTCAGGATATCCGACTCTGTATTGCATTCAAAGCTCCGCAACAGCCGCTGGGACAGTTCTGCTTCGCAGGCGGACCTTCCCACGATATGCTTGACAGATTTCTGGTCTTCCTCCATGGAAACTGTGATTTCATAGTATTCCTGATAATCCGGTACATAGATGTACTTCAGGTCCTCAATAGAGTTCCACAGAGTACATTTGTGACCGTCCAACTCCTGATATACATCAAAAGCGATTTCCTGACAGGCTGCCATGTTAAAGTCACAGTTGACCGAAGCAGGGTCAATGGTTTCGATGACACCCAGATGCTTATGATACTTTGTGGCAAGAATGATGACCGGTACATCTAATTCATGAAATAAGTTTTGTTTCAATTCAACCATTTAGATCCCTGCCTTTCTGATTCCTCTGTATTTCAGTTCCACATCACAATTCAGATTAAAGGATAAGATGTTCGCTGTCTGGTCTAATGTACTGCATAGTCTTGGAAACTGATAATTAAAGCGTTGGAAGATACTTTGGTCCTCCCGGTTGGATTCAATCTGCAGAATGCTTCCATGGATATGAATGCATTCGCCTTCTGTACAATCCGTAATCCTTGTGATTCTTCCGTCAATGGAATGGGTGATTTCCAGCGTTCCTTCTTCCCGCAGTGTAAGAATCAGTTCCGGATAAATATACCCTTCCTCATCGCTGTATACCTGAATATTCATGTTGGAATCTTCAGATTGATCCGGCTGTGCATAAATTGTGATTTCCGGTGTCAGTCCATATGGACGGTTGGTGTTAATGGTCAATGACAGACCCACACACCGGTCTCCGAATAGGACCTTCTGAAGATTAATCTGTGCTTCATAGTAGACCTCATCCATGCCGGTACTGTCATCAGTTATGAAGCGGAACCACTTGTAGTCTCTTCGGCACAGCCACCGGGACAGCTGGGATATGTCATCTGCCGTTATAGTAAGCAGACCACTGGAATCGCAGGTCTGTTTGCATATAGTTATGGTTTTGGATAAGCTGCTGTCGTAAGAAGCAGAAGTCTTTAATGCCTTTGCTGCGAAAGGTGCCTGTACTGTATGATAGGTAAGCTCGGATACCGGTATGTTCTCAAAGCCTACAGCATCAAAGGAGCATATGATATAACCGAAACTGCTTAATTCTTTTCCATCAAATAAAAAGTCTGTAATCAATGGGATACACCTCCTTGTATTGGTTTCTGCATGTTAAGTATGTGATTTGCATATTTGAATGTCATTCTTCATGTCATGGAATGCGCGTCTGTATGTTCTGGCACTTTTGCCGGTTTCATATTTCAAGTGCTGAATGAGCTGCCGTACTTCTTCCTGTTCCTGCTTTAGCCCGTGAAGGAGCTGGTGGTATTCTGTCTGATACCGGACAGCCAGCCGGTTATTTCGTTCATATTCCTTCCGGCATTTCTCCACTTCCCTGTATTGAAGCCGGAGCTCTTGATTTTCCTGCTCTAACTGGTGGATTCTTTGCTCCAGCCGGTCAATCTTTTTATATGGATTCATTTTGGGTTCCTCCTTAAAAGCGGGGCAGTCGTAGAATGGACTGCCCCTGTGTGATTAATAGTTTCTTCTATTTAATTTTGGTTTTCCTAATGCCTGTCCGGATGTGACTTCCTGTACAAAACCGATAAAACGGTTGTCTTTCTGCAATTCCTGCTTGAATTCTGCATAGTTCGTGGCATTCGGAAGAGTAATGGTAATGGCATTGCTGTTGTTTACAACCTGTGGGTTTTCATGGAGCTCCGGCATATGAGCTATGGTATGAATGCCAAGACCGGTAATCGGTATGGTTCCATTGGCAAGCTCCCACAGCCGCTGGGTCATTTCATTGGTAAATACGGTATCTCCATCACCCAAAGGGGTCAGAAGGGCACCGCTGGAGCTGCGGATCAGTTCTCTGCCGTCCTCCTGGGTCCATGCCCATTGATCACCGTGGATTCTACGGGAACCGTATTGATACCCCTGCAGCTGATCCAGCTTTACCCATCCCAGATCACCACTGCCAAGAACGGTACCCCGGCTGATATGGTACGGATAAGGACTGCCCGGCTTTATCTTGGTGATATACACCTGCCCGTTCAGACATTGGGAACCGGACCGTCCGTTGCCCCAGGAATCCTCATGATACCTGTCACTGACAAAGGTTACCATGACACCCACACCTGAAGTTCCGTCTCCCTGTTGAGAGGAAGCC
>JAIECC010000122.1 GCA_029068665.1 Lachnospiraceae bacterium | reverse complement strand
GTTCCAGACTGGCCAAAAAGTATTGCAATCCTATTTTTCTCCTGAAAGAAAAAATGCTTCAGGCTTCCCAGGGAGATTTAAATGTCCTTTGCGAAATTAAATCCCAGGATGAATTCGGAGAACTGTCTGCACATTTCAATAATATGATGCAGATTATTTCCAATAACTATGTTGAGTTGAATGAAACCAAAGAGCAGTTGGAAAAAAGCCAGGAGGAATTAACAGAAAATTATACTCAGATTGAAAAACTGGCCTATACGGATACTCTGACCGGTCTTGCCAACCGGATGGCCTTTATGACACAGGCGCATGATATTTTTCATAAGTCCGGCAGCTTTGACCATCGTGCTATTTTTTTCATTGATCTTGATAATTTTAAGAATGTAAACGACACCTTAGGCCATGACTATGGAGACCTTTTATTGCAGCAAATTGCAGACAAGCTGAACAGCTATATGTCTGAAGACGATATTCTTGCCCGAACCGGCGGTGATGAGTTTCTCGTATTAAGAAATCAATGGGAATCTACGGATGAATTGGACCGGTTTGCCGCTGAGCTGATTACCATTGTGAATCACCCCTTTGATCTGGATGGTGAAATTGTCCATGTATCCATGAGCGTAGGCGTAGCTGTCTTTCCACAGAATGGTCTTACAGTCAATGAACTAATCAAAAATGCAGACATTGCCATGTACTCTGCCAAGACAGCCGGAAAAAGCGGTTACTGCTTTTTTAACAGTTCCATGGAGGACGACGTAAATCACAAAAACGATATTGAAGACGTTCTCCGTAATGCCATTCAAAACCGTGAGGTTTATCTGGTCTATCAACCCCAATGTGATATAAAAACCGGACGTATCACCGGCTGTGAAGCTTTGATGCGGATTCGAAACGGCTATCTGGGACAGATTTCTCCTGTAGAATTCATCCCTATTGCAGAAGAAACCGGTATCATTCACGAATTAGGCGCCTGGGCACTGGAACATGCCTGTGGCTTTAACAAACAATTACAGGATGCTGGATATGAACCGGTAACCATGTCTGTTAATGTATCCATTGTACAATTTAGAGACCCGGAATTCATCCCCCGGCTCAAGGCGATTTTGGAAAAAACCAAACTATCACCGGAATATCTGGAAATTGAAGTAACAGAAAGTATATTAATGCAGTCCTTAGAACATAACATTACGATTCTTCAAGAGCTGCGGGATATGGGTATCCGAATAGCCTTGGACGATTTTGGAACCGGTTATTCTTCTTTTAACTATTTGACTCAAATGCCTATTACCACTTTAAAAATGGACAAGTCCTTTATTGATAACATCAGTACAGATTCCAAGGACTGCTACATTGCAGAGACAATTATCTCACTTGCACATAAGCTGGGAATCTCCGTAGTGGCAGAAGGCGTTGAAACCTCTGACCAGCTTCAGATCCTGAAAGAAAATTCCTGTGATATTCTTCAGGGATATCTGTTCAGCCGTCCGGTACCGGACGAGCATTACAGAAGCTTACTGGAGCTTCGCCATACCTAGTTCCAGCAACAGTACACTATTCCGAATGCAAAGACCAAAAGATCACATTATAGATATGTACATAACAGGCTATGAAATTATAGGGAACTCTGTTTCCCATGATTTCATAGCCTGTTATGCATATTTCCACAATGCCTAATGTCCTTAAAGGGCGTGATGTAAAAGGATTTTGACACCTTTTTTTCACAATGGCAAAGATATTTGATAGACTATTTGTGCTACTTGCCGTATGATAATCAGAAAACAAGGAGACAGAAAGGAGACAGACATGGAAATCGGAAAAAAGCTAAAGAGTGTCAGACTTCAAAAAGGATTTACCCAAGAAGCAGTTGCCGAAAAAATCCAAGTATCACGTCAAACAATCTCAAACTGGGAGAATGAAAAATCATATCCTGATATAGTAAGTATTGTTAATTTGAGTAACCTTTATGATATTAGCCTTGATGAATTGCTAAAGGAGGATAAACATATGCTTGAACATTTGGAAGAAAGTACAAACATAGTAAAGAGCAACAAAAGGCTGGTTGTAGCAGTAATCATTAATATTGTTCTCCTTTTCGCTTTAGTGTTGCTGTCGAGTATAGCCCCAAACAAAGTGATGTTCTTAGTTGTGGTTTTTGTGTTGTCTATCATCAGTTTTTCGCTATTACTCTATCAAATTATCAAGCGGTTATAAGCAGAAAGGAATTTAACATGAATACACAAATATTAACCTTAGGCATTGTGTGCTTCGCCGCTATTATTGTAGGTGCGTTGCATATAAGCTTTCAGCTTTTTAAGATTGCTTCTTTAGATGCAGAAGCCAGAGGATTAAGTCATCCAAAATTATGGGGATTTCTTACTATGTCTGGCAATAATTCCTCCGGGTTGATAATGTATCTTATTTTAAGAAGAAAGCACCCTATTATAAATATGTCCGAAGAAGTTTGCCACGAAATCGAAAGCAGGAAAAAACGAGCTGGCATAGGAATTATATTTTTAGGGTTAGGCGCTATCGGTTTTGTAATCACACTTTCACTCATATAAGGAGAGCACCATGAATATTATAAATCAAACATTAAACGCAATATTGCAATTGGCACTATTTACATTAATTCCCTTTATTTGGTATGTATTTAGCCACAAAAAATGTTCCGGTTTTTTTCAGTGGATTGGTTTGAAAAAGCCGTCAGTATTTGACAGAACACTTTTGGGATTTGTTGTTTTCACAATAGTTGCTTTCATCGTAGTTTCCATAGGAATATTATATTTACTAAAGGGAGTGGATACAGCAACATCTAAGTTTACGGGCATGGGAATTGTTGGACTTCCATCTGCGCTTATTTATTCTTTCATTACAACTGCGCTATCAGAAGAAATATTGTTTAGGGGCTTTTTGCTTAAACGCCTGTCAGATAAGTTTGGTTTTAATACGGGTAATATAGTACAGAGTATTCTTTTCGGATTGCTGCACGGTGTAATGTTCTTTTCACTAACTGGCATTGTAAAAGTTGTGCTAATTATAGCCTTTACAGGACTAATTGCATGGTGTATGGGCTATGCGAATGAGAAAAAAGCTGACGGTTCTATTATTCCAAGCTGGATAGTTCATGGAATAGCCAACTTATTCTCTTCAATTATTTCAATGTTTTGTATCATAGCTTGACAAAAGCAAATTAGAAAATAGCAAATGAAAAAG
>JAIECC010000121.1:9596-11621 GCA_029068665.1 Lachnospiraceae bacterium | reverse complement strand
TATCTGCACATACTACCATTGAAATTTAAAAAAGGAGATGCAACTATGAGTAATTTATCAGAACTTGAATTACAGAACCTTCGTCACTTAATCGGCGGATTTGAAACCAGTCACTGCAAAATGCAGAACTACGCACGGGAAGCAACCGATCCACAGATCAAATCGTTCTTTGAGGATGCTGTCACTTCTTCTATGGATAACAAGCAGACCTTGATGAAATTCTTACAGTAGACAACTCACGTACAAACAGACACTACAAATCAGTTATAATTTCAATCCAGGAGGAAATGAAGAATGGAAGAAAAGACTATGGTAGCAGATACCTTAGAGGGTATCAACTCAGAATTAAAGAAATATGCAGATATGATTCCTCAGACCGAGAATCAGGAGTTAAAGCAGACCTTAAAGCAGTTCCGTAATGCTGCTGAAATGTCTCAGGAACAGATCTATACCATTGCCCGGGAACGGCAGTATTATGTACCTTCCATGAAGGCAACCGAAGACGAGGTTTCCCATGTAAGAAATCTGTTCTGCTAATACCGGCACAAAAAATCAGGGCTGACACATGGACTCTAAATAATTGAATCCGTCAGCCCTATTTTTATCTTTCACACAAATCTATTACAAGCCGATTACATTATCTACCGGCAGAGACAGCACCACTCCCTGTGCCTCGCTGTTTATTCCGCATTTCTCTCCGATTGCACGCATGATTTCTACTTTGCTTTCCCCATCGGCAATAATCAGAACCAGTTCCTTTTCATCCTGAACACTCAATCCCCAAAAGTTTACCGGCTCTTCGTTTCCCTTCCGCCTGCAATTCACAATCGTTCCGCCACCGGCACCTGCGGATTTTGCAGCGTCCATAACATTTTCACCAAATCCTCTGTTTACAATGGCAGCAACCATGGCATGTTTGATCGTATCCATAGCAATCATCTCCTTTTTTTCATCCGAAGAAGTCTCCTCTCCAATCTGCTCCAGTATATGAAATAATAAATTATTTGCTCCCGTCATCGGCAGTGTTATGGCAATTCCACTGTTCACCGCACCAAGCCTCAGCTCCTTTTTCAGCTTTCCCAACATCTTATCTGCAAAGAGCTTCGGCATCATACTAAACAAAAGAACCTTGTCAATACTTCCCAGCCCAAGCATATCCATAATCTCACTGGAAGCCGTACCACTTGCCTCAATTCGATAATGCATGGGAATATCTGCCTTATTAAACAGCTTCATTGCCTTTTCTGCCAGCTTAGGCGTGGTAATCAGCATTAATAATCGATAGGAACTTTTCTTTTCATTCGTCATCCGTCTCCGCTCCTTCCTCAAAATCGATAATCTCATCTGCATCCTTAATCGCCCGCAAGCCCTCACCGGCACGCTTCTGAAGCCGATGCATCTTATAGCGGTACCGCAGTCCCATAATCTGTACTGCAATCAATGGTGTCAGGGCAACCAGGGCAACAATTCCGAAAGCATCTGTTATAATACTGCCACCCACCATTTCACAGGCTCCGATACATAAAGGCAACAGGAAGGTGGTGGTCATAGGACCGCTTGCAACACCACCGGAGTCAAAGGCAATACCTACAAAAATCCGGGGCACAAACCGGGACATAATAAGGGCAATGATATAGCCGGGTATAATAATCCAATAGATGGGAATCCCGGTCAATACACGAAGCATTGCGATACCAATACTGACCGATACACCTATGGACAGGCACAGATTCATTGTTTTGCCGGAAATTGCTCCATTGGTAACGGTCTGTACCTGATGATTCAGAATCTGAATTGCCGGCTCTGCTTTTACAATATAGTAGCCAATCAGCATACCAATGGGTATCAGCAGCCACCGCTGGCTCAAGGCGGCAAGTTCCCGGCCAAGAAGGGTTCCAACCGGAGCAAATCCTACATTCACGCCACAGAGGAATAAAACCAAACCTAAATATGTATATCCGAAGCCCACTGCAATACGATAATTCTGCCGCCGCTGATACCGGCGGGTACTCAATTGAAAGATTC